>DATENQ010000163.1:0-4143 GCA_035275005.1 Pyrinomonadaceae bacterium
GTCGTAAAAGTGCAGCAGCGGGGGGCAAGCCCCCTTTTCCTGACTTGTTACATTGTTGGGAAATTATACAGTTTGGTAATTTACACAGGTGAGGTGCGAACAAGTCAGGAAGAGGGGCTTGCCCCCGCTGCTGAGGGCATATAGCCCACTTTTCTTGGTCTTTTTAGCAGAACTGTGGTAGCTTGCATCAGCTTCAAAGCCTCCGTCGCCCGAGAATTACTAGCGACTAAAGTACTTCACCTGAGACCACCCTCGCGTGTGTCTGATGAACTCTGAATGGGAAGGAAACCAAGATGCGACTCAGAATCATTGTTCTGGCAATAGCAGTTCTGCTCTTTGTTGCGGTGATAACTGTGCCTCAGATTATCGAGGCTAAACGTTCCAATTCGTCCGCCAGCGCCACAGCCGCCACCGCAGCCGTTCCTGTCCAGGGACGAAAACAGGAAGTGACGGTCGGTGAATCTATCCGTAACGACACGTCACGACCGGTCAGAGAAATGAAGCAGATGCCGGTTTTCAAACCCAAACGAGAAGCAAACGAGAACCCGAAGGTTGCTCACTTCCACAAAGATGCTCCCGATCGCGTGGTCCAGAAGACCATCGCCGTTGACGAATTCACCAGCGCCAACATGCCGACGGCGGATAAGAACTTCAACGGCATGGCGTTCCCCGGCGTCTCCTGCAACTGCGCGCCGCCCGATACCAACGGCGAAGTCGGAGCGACGCAGTACGTTCAGAGCGTGAACGAAGGTTTTCAGGTTTTTGACAAGACCACCGGCGCCTCGTTACTTGGACCATCGGGCATCGAGACTGTCTGGGGCGGCTTTGGCGGCGTTTGCGAGTTCAATGGCCGCGGCGACCCGGTGGTAATGTACGATCAACTCGCGGATCGCTGGGTTATCTCGCAGTTTGCCGGCGCTTCAGTTCCCACGGATGAGTGCGTGGCCGTTTCCACCACGGGCGACGCCACCGGTTCCTATCATCGTTACGACTTTCACCTCGGTTCGAACTTCTTCGATTACCCGCACCTGGGTGTCTGGCCCGATGGTTATTACATGAGCATGAACGTGTTCAACTCCTCGGGCACGTCATTCCTCGGACCGCAACCTTTTGCTTTCGATCGTGCCAAGATGCTCTCGGGCCTGCCGGCGACGTTCATCACGACCGGCATCACTGGTGGCCCATCGGAAGAGACTTACCTGCCGGCGGATCTCGACGGTTCGACTCTGCCACCCGCCGGAGCACCGGCAACATTTATTCAGTGGCCTGGTGGCGGCAGTTACAGGACCTTTCACTTTCACGCCGATTTCGCGACGCCCGCGAATTCATCTTTTACGCTCTTTGCCAGTCCGCCCGCGGCGGGCTTTACCCAACTCTGTGCTCTGACGCGATCGTGTGTACCGCAGGGGGGCACTACTTCGCGTCTCGACGGTATCGCCGACCGGTTGATGTTTAGACTGGCGTATCGCAACTTTGGCACTCACGAGTCTGTGGTTGGAAATTACACGGTGAGCTCCGGCAGTGTTGCCGGGATTCGCTGGTTCGAGCTGCGCAACGTAAGTAATGGACCAGTGACGGTCGCGCAGGAGAGTACGTACCAACCTGATGCGACCTGGCGCTGGTTGGGCAGTGCTGCGATGGACGGCGATGGAAATCTCGCCATCGGTTACAGCGCTTCGAGCGCCACCATCTTCCCGCAATTACGATATGCGGGACGGCTGGCTAGCGATCCGGTGAACACATTGGGTCAGGGTGAAGCGATTCTCTTTTCGGGCACGGGAAGCCAAACCGGTACGAACAGTCGTTGGGGTGACTACGCCGCGCTGAGTGTGGATCCGGTCGACGATTGCACATTCTGGTTTACGAGCCAGTATTACGCGACGACGACGAGTTTCAATTGGCGCACGCGGATTGGATCATTCAGGTTCCCGACTTGTGGTGGTGTTCCAACGCCAACCCCGACGCCAACACCTACACCGACGCCAACTCCGACGCCGACACCAACTCCAACTCCAACGCCGACGCCAACGCCGACACCAACTCCGACGCCTGTGCCGCTGCCGGCCGCACCCACGAATCTAGCTGGGAATCCGGTATCTTCGACTCAGATCAATTTGTCGTGGACGGACAACTCAAATAACGAGCAGGGATTCCGTATCGAGCGTTGCACGAACCAAAACTGCACGAACTTTGTGCAGATAGCACAGGTGGGTGCGAACGTTACGACCTTTGCCAATACCGGGCTCACGGGTAATACTCGATATCGCTATCGTGTGCGGGCCTTCAACGCCACCGGCAACTCAGCGTACTCGAATATCATTACCGTTAGGACACCCAAGTAGGTAATTCAGCCACGGATTACACGGATCGATCCGTGTAATCCGTGGCTTGTTTTTTTAATTGATGGTGAATGTAAGATCGTCGCTGGTCTCGGAGAGTTTCTTGTCGGCTTTGTTGAATGCTTCGACCTTGAACCGATAGCTTCCCTTCTCCAGTGGCTTGTTGACCTTGAATGACGCATCGTCAACACGTTGATTCGTGTAAGGCGGTGTGATTTGGTGGTTATCCGGGTAGAGCGTAAACTTGTAATACGTCGCGTCCGGGTATGGCTCCCACTTCAGCTCCAGATTCTCACCACTCACCGTCGAACCTGCCTTCGGATTCACCACTTGCAGATCACCCTTGAACAAATGCGTCGGTCTCACAAACAATGTCTTGTCGGCAACGACGTTGTACTTCTCCGAACTAATGCCAGCTATGCCCGTCGTCGCAAACACATATGAGTCCGTATCAAACACGCGCACCGTCAATCCTTCATATTCCTTCGGCGGCACGTTCGTGATCACGAAATCGCCTTCCTTGTCAGTCTTCGCGGTGTAGATCTTCCCACCACAACCACTGAGAAAACGGCTGAACGTCTCGCACAACTTCACTTCGATATTCTCGACCGGCGCGCCGTTATACAAAACCTTCCCCTGCACGTTTCCGGTCCCTGGCGCAGGCTTCACTTTCTCGACGCCTTCCACCGGAGCTGATTCCGCAGTCTTTGACGGGCTGTCTTTCCTGGCGCAACCAATAAAAGCAAAAACCGCTGTCAGGCAGACCAAAACAACCACGAACCTATTGAGCATCGCAAAAAAGCACCTTTCGTTTTAGTATTAGCGGCGGATTGTACCACTATGAAAACCTTAGCAGTCCTATCTCTCGTTGTTTTACTCACCGGCGCTGAATCGTTTGACAGCTTCTGGCAGACGTTCAAAACAGCCGTCAGCAAACGTGACGTTGATACAATCGCGCGCCTTTCGAAGTTTCCCATCGGAATGTCGTACGGCATACCGAGCATCAGAAACAAAGTCCAGCTCACGAAACGTTATCGCCAGTTATTTAACGAACAGAGTGACGCCGCTGCCTGCTTCAACAAGGCAAAGCCGGAAGCCGACACAGCTAATCCGAAACATTTTAGTGTTGCGTGTCCGGATGCGGCCGGGAACGAGGTGGTGATTTATCACTTCGAACAGACGCGGACGGGCTGGAAGTTGACGGGCCTCGATAACATCAACGAGTAGCGCCTATACATTGTCGGCCGCTTGCGTCGATCGAGCAGGCTTCCGCGCGATCTCGGCGATCTGCGGACTGAGCAGGATCGTCGCAACAATAAACGCCGACGCAAAGAAGTAAGGCGACGACACGCCCAAAGTATCAAACGACCAACCAAAGAAAAGTGGTGCAATGACTCGCGCTACCCCACCGTAAGTCTGCTGCATTCCCATGTAGAGCCCGCGCTCTCGAGGACTGATGACGCGCGACAGCATCGCTGTCACACACGGAAACGTAAACGCTGTTCCGAGGGGAATCAGGGCAACAGCTATCGCGAGCATCCACAGGTTTCGCGACAGCGGCATGCCCAGGACACCAGCACCGAGTAGTAGTAGTCCTAAACGCGACAGCTTTACTTCGCCGAGCCAGTCGACCATGCGACCAAGCAACAGCACGCGCGTAAAAACTGAGATCGAGCCGATGTACATGAAGAAGTAACCGATGGTTTGCTCGGTTACGCTAAAGCGAGCATTGAGGAAGAGAGCGAGTACCGCGAAACTTCCCTGAAAAGCGCCGATTGAGATGGCGTAGATCCAGATCAGTCGT
>DATENQ010000164.1:0-4316 GCA_035275005.1 Pyrinomonadaceae bacterium
AAAGCCGTTCATCGAGCCTGACGTGTCGAGCACGAAGACCAACTCCTTGGGCGTCACGTCGGCAGGCATAACGCGCTCGGGTGGCTGAAGAATCATCGTGAAGAAACCTCCCTTTTCGGAGCGATGGCTCAACACCGCGTCTTGTATTGCTTGTCCGGCAACGTCGTAGCGCAGGATGAAGTCTTTGTTTGGAATGGTCGAGTTTCCTTTCAGATGCAGCCGCGCGCTGTGAATGTCGGGACGTTGTATGTCGACGACGTGCGTCTGCGATGTGAGATTGTCGATGATCAAACCGGCATCGAGTGTTACGTCGAGTGAGATATCGTGGCCACTCCTCATTCCGGGTGGAGGCGGTTTGGGAGTGATACGCGATGCATCCGGAACGCGATCGGTGTCGGGAGAATAACCGCCGCCACTTTGTCCGTGATTGCGAGCCTGTGCTCCGGGAATGTAGCGTGGTCCAACCACCATCGGAAACACGAACTCGTACGCGCCATTCACATAGCTCAACTTTTCGACGTAGCTGATCGTGATCTTGACCTGCTCGCCGGGAAGAATGTTGGCTACTGACTGCGTGAAGATGTTTGGTCGTTCCTGGTCCAACAAGCCGGCTACTTTTCCGCTCGACTTCGCAGCCTCGTAAACCGCGCGCGCCTCTTCACGCGGCAGAATTTTTCCACGCACGGTTCGTTCGCCGACGATCATCGTCATGTCGTCGACCGCCGCGTTTTGTGGCAGCGGAAACGCGTAGACCGCTTCGATCTTCTCTTTGAACGGATTCTCAAAATGCTGCGTCACGACGACGCGCGAAATGAAACCACTTATCTCGGCCTTCACATCCGTGTGTTTCAACGGACACATCGCTTTGGGATTTCCCTGCGGGTCAACCACCGTCAGCGATCCGGATGTTTCGTTTGATTGTGCTGATACGGTGGTTGACGACAGGAAAGAGACGGTGAGGACCGGGAGCGCGAGGACAGCGAAAGAAAGTATTAGAAGCGATTTGGGAAGGATTTCTCTATTCATGGTTTCCTCCAGCAATGTGACGAGGTTTAGAACCCGAATTCTGTTCCTGGTTCCGTGTTCTTTGCTTAGAACGCTGAGCATCGTGAATCTTGCATCGGTCGTTCGCGTCAAGTACTACCAACCACAAAGGCACGGAGACACAAATTCAAACTTTGTGTTTTATTGTCTTTGTGGTTGGAAACTCTTCAGTACAAATTAAAGTTGTACTCCAGCTGCATATACACCGACACCGGATGTCCGCTCTTCATCGCTGGAGCAAACTTGATTTGACGCGCAGCGGCAATGGCGCGCTCCGTCAGTCCGAACGGCAACTGACGCACTGCGCGTATCTGAACCACTTCACCTGAGCTTGCGAAAACCACTCGCAGCACGACCGTCCCGGTGATCTGATTCTTGCGCGCCTCTTCCGTGTACTGTGGCTCAGGTTTCAGTAGCAGACGCGCTCTTTGCTCGACTTCATGTCCGGAAAACAGTCTGTCATCACTGCTGGAGTAACCATCACCTCTCGAACCGCCCGGACCGCAGCAACCCGTCTGCTTAGTACCGTCTCCGGTGTTTCCGTATTCTCCCGGACCGAAGCCATGTCCGCGTCCGCTTCCGACTCCTAATCCGTCGTTCGATCCCATTCCGCCACCGGTGCCGGGCCCCTTGGACGGCGCTTCAGACCTCGACATCGGATCGCCATAAACCGGCGCCTTCAGGTCTTGCCCGAGTGCTGGATCGATGTCGATGCCTGCGGCGGGCAGTGCCGGCGGATTGATTGGGGGAGCGATTGGGATGGCCGCCTGAATCTGAGACGGTGGCGGCACCTTTCCAACCTGCGCCGGCAGCGGGTCCCGATCTCCGCCGCTGCCTCCACCTTGCGCTGGTTGACGTACATGACCCGAGCCCTCGCCGTTGCTACTCTGAAGACCGACTCGTCCGTTTCCATTTCTTCCGAATCCGGAATCATCGCTGGGAGTTGGTTTATCAACGTCCAGCAGGACCATTTCAACCGGCGCTTGATCCGCATTCTCAATCTCCTGCCCGGGTTTCGAAACAGTCCTTTCAACCAAGAGCACAACGACTACGAGACACGCTACGGCAGTAACCGCCGTCGACAATGCGCGTGGCACATATGGCGTTGCGAAAAACTTCTTCAGATGGGCCAGGAATTCAAAGAGCAAACACGTCACGAACTTAAGTGGGTTCCGTTTAAATTCGATCCAGTTTCGTTTGAGTTCGTCGCGGAGAAGTACGAGCTGGCTTGCGAGTCTCTCGATCAGGAATCGCGTTTCGATGATTGTTGGTTGGTATTCGTGAGCAGAAGAGTGGGACTCCATCGCAACACCTCTTTCTTCGAGTGGACACACTGGTGACTGCAAGAGATGCCACGTTCTTGCCCCGTGGTACTTCACGTTCTTTGCTACCAGCGAATCAAAATTCACATACCAGATCCCACAGGCTCGGCCCGTGGAGTTTCACGTTAGTGGCTAAATAGCTCTGAACGTGAGCCTCCACGGCGCAAGGCCGTGGCATCCAGACGGTGTTATCACGCGATTGCATAGCAGCAAGCGTGAGACTCCACGGAACAAGCCCGTGGCATCTCCGACTGAGTGGAAACGACGTGGGGAGCTCTATTGCTTTGTTACCGAAACCAGTGAAAAGGTGACGCTCTGAGGAGACTTACTTATCGGATTTGTGATGAAGTGCCGCGTTATTGGGATGCTTTACTTAATTTGATTGAAAAGTTTTGTCGCGCGCGCGCTGTCAATGCGTTGCAGGATGCGATATTGCTCCAGCACCCCGTTGCGATTTCGCACCGCGAGGTACGACATGCCGAGGTTGAAATGTGCGGAGGCGTAGTTCGCCTTTTGCTGGATCGCGATCTGATACTGCTGAATCGCCAGCTGATAACGATTCAGTTGGTGAAGCGCATAACCCAGCTCGTTGTGTGCTTCCGGATAATTGGGCTGCACCTGGATCGCTTTGCGCAGTTCTTCCACCGCTTCGGTGTAACGCTCGAGATCGTTGTAACACCAACCCAGGTTGTATTGCGCAGTCGCGTTGCCGGGCTGGAGTTCAAGACCGCGCTTGTACGCCGTCGCTGCTTCAGCGTATTGCTTTGTGTTGTAGTAATAGACGTCGCCGAGGCCGAGATACGCGAGGCCCATGTCGGGTTTGAGTCGAATCGCTTCCTGGTACTCTTCGATCGCTTCGGAGTAGCGACCAAGGTTTCGTAGCGCATAACCGAGTTCGTTATGCGCTGCGGGGTAATCGCTCTTATAGGAGATCGCGGTTTTCAGGCTCTTGATAGCGTCGTCGTAGTTTTTCTGTTCGTTGTCGAGCCAGCCGATCTCGTAGTGTGCGGTGTGGTAGTCAGGCTTGAAGCGAATGGTTTGTCTGAACGCCGCCATGGCTTCGTCATACTGTTCGAGCTTTTTATATGCGAAACCCAATTCGAAGTTTGCGGCTGAGTTGCTGGGTTGAAGTGCGATGAGTCGCTTGAGCGGATCGATGGCGGAGCTGTAGTCCTCCATGTCGTTATAGATCCAGCCGATACGATAGAGCGCGGCGGCCATCGACGGGTTGATCTGCACGGCCTTTAAATATGCGTCGAGCGCTTCGCTATACTTTTGCGCGTTGTAGAGAGCTTCGCCTTGCTGGTAATAGACGTTGGCGCTCGAGGTGGCTGGTGTTGTCCTCGTGGTCGGGCGTTTGACTGGAGTAGTGGTTGTAGCAGCGGGAGTGGTTCGTCTTCGCGGCGGCGTAGTGGTTGTCGTCCCTGCCGGCTTGCTCGCTGGTTTGGTCGAGGGCCGGCTGGTGCTGCCGCCGATCATGCCGCCGCCGGTGATGCCGCCCGGATCGTGTTGCGCCATGGCGACGCTGCCGCTTGCAAACAGGAATACGATTGCGGACAGACCAATGAATCGAGGGCGGGTTAGAAAGGGCATCACGTTTCTCCTGCGGCTTGACCGGAATGGAGCGGCTTGGGAACCGCACGGTCATTATAGTTAAGAATGAGCCTGTGTGGGAACACTTCTTGAGTGTGCATTTGACAGCGCTAAATCCATTACGCTAACGTACCTCGCTTGCGCTAGAGAGCCAACCACTCACCATGCGTCCCGTTCGTCTAGCGGCCTAGGACACCGCCCTTTCACGGCGGCGACACGGGTTCGATTCCCGTACGGGACGCCAATACTGTCAATCATTTACAAAGAGTCCCATTTTCGCCGAGGGTCCAATAAGGGTCCATTAAGCTAGACCGCTTCCCTTTTGCGAATACCAGGCAGAAGCATCTTGACGACCTT
>DATENQ010000165.1:0-7525 GCA_035275005.1 Pyrinomonadaceae bacterium
TGTCTATAGGGAGAACTGTTTTCTTTTTTCAGGTATTATTGCAACCTCACACTGCTCCTGAAAGGAAAGAAGATGACTGTTCTCGACGCCTCAACTCATGCCTACAACTACTACCCTCGCACGATGATTCGGTTATGCGCGATTTCCTATGACGACCTCTACAGTATTCCCGGCGAAGTCCAACAACTAGGGTGGGAAGTTGTCTGGGGACCGGCAGAGCTGGTTAGCTGGTTGGATATCTCATACAGCCTCGCTTTTATCTGCCGCCGTCAACGACCTTCCGCGCCTGACGAATACACCGTGGTGATTCGCGGCACGAACATGATGAGCTGGGACTCCTGGGAAAAGGAGGACTTCGCTATCGGCACTACTCGACCGTTCAACGAGTTGGCGCCACATGCTCCGGCAAACGCGCTCATCTCGCACGGAACTTATCGAGGCACGCGTGACCTTCTAAGATTAAGAGATCCGAACACGAACACGAGCATCGTCGACTTTCTTACGCAAAATAAGCCGCCCGTTCTTTACGTGACCGGCCACAGTCTTGGTGGCACTCTGTCTCCGCCGCTCTTCGCCTATCTCAACGACGTCCTGTATGGCGGAAACTATGTGACGAACATGGCGCTCTGGACTTTTGCGGGACTGACACCTGGAGACGTCAACTTCAATACCTACTTTAATGGCCTGTTCAATCCGCTGTTTGCCTGGCGCCTGCACAATAGTTTGGACATCGCGCCCTTCTGTTGGTGGTCCATGGACAACATCAGGAACATCTATACAGCCAACGATCTGGATTGGGGCTGGCCGGAAGATGACTTGATAGAAGATCTATTTGCACAGGCCCAGGGCAAGAACTACGCGCAACCTCTCGGAAACCAGGTGCTCCTGGGCACATTCAACAACGAGATCTTCGACGAGTACCTCTGGACCGCACAGGCGATGTTCCAACACCACGTCTCGACCTACCAGACCCTCGTCGATACTGCCTACCCGGAAACACTCGCATAGCGAGGGGACCAAACGAACTTCGGTGCGAACTGTAGGGGCGGCCCTCCGTGGCCGCCCGTCTCACGAATCAAGCCTGTTTCGAACGACGGGCGGCCACGGAGTGCCGCCCCTACAAATACCTCAGAAGCCCAACTCACCCTCAACGACTGCAATCTGAGCGTCAACCATTCCGTACAGGTTCGACTCACCGCAGCGAGCGAATGCAACGTGCTTAGCCGTGTTCGCGAGTAGTTTGGGATGCGTAGCGTTTTCGAGCGTTGATCGTCATCCTTTCTTGAGAAGGTTGATGGTCCAGGACTGACTTTGTGTGACCGCACAAGTCGGCCCGCTTCATTTTGTGAAGGGGTGCAAGGACTGTACACAAAAATTTTCGGTTGCGTCTCGTAAAATAGCGCCACTATCGGACGCTAATGGAGCGCATCTGGTCTGATGTCATAGCCCCGAAGCTTGAACAGCGTCACATCGCAATCGGCGCGTTGTTAGCAATCGGCGCAATCGGAGCAATGCAGTTAAAAAATGATGATTGCCTTTCTGACGAAAGCTTTTTCAAGTTATGATTGAATGGTACAAGCGTTTGCCGCTGCTTCGTGGTAAACGGTAGGGCGTCTCAGTTCCCACTCCATTCACGAGAACCGTCGCTTCCATTCTCGGTCGTGTCTCGCGGCGTGTAGAACCGCGGCAACTACAACTATATTCTCCCGCTCAACTACTTCGTAAATCACTCTGTAGGGAAAGCTCGTTGGATAACGCCATCGGATGTTCTTGTGAGGATGACGACGGCAATGCAGCAGAGGATTTATCGTGAGTTCGTCGAGTACGGCGAGAAATTCTTCAACAAACCTGTCACCGAGACCATCACTGCGGCTGTCATACCATGCCGCAATCTCGATAACGTCGTTTTCTGCTTCAGGCCGTCAGAAAACCTGCCAATTCATTCCTTCGTTCGCGATCGTAGACGTTTCTTTAGTTTTTCCAAGGGCAAAGAGGATGTGGGATTTAAGTGGTGCTCGGCCAAACGTGATTCCACCAGAGTCTCATCAGCCTTCGACAATGGAGGATCATCCAATTCGATAACGCGTCGAACTAAAAGCTGACGTTCTTCAAATGTGAAAGCCGGCAGCGCGTCAAGAACCTGAGATAGACTCATAGCGAGAGTTTAACGATCAACTTGGATCTTTTCAATGCCCGTTTTGCCGCAGTCTCACCTGTGATATCGAACAGAACTATCTGTAGAATCCATGCCAACCGACATGGAACTACTCGACGACAAATATCAGCTCGAGCAACTCCTCGGACAGGGAGGGATGGGGGCGGTCTATCGCGCTACACACCTCGGCACCAAACGAACAGTCGCCGTCAAGGTTATCCACCCGCAACTCTCAACACACGATCAGTTTGTTGCGCGCTTCAGACGTGAGGCGGAGGCTGCCGGTCGGCTGCGACACCCAAACGTCGTCGACGTGACTGACTTCGGAATCGCGCGGACAACCCATGGTCCAGTGGCCTACCTCGTGATGGAATATCTCGATGGCTGCACCCTCGCTGAAATCGTCGCTGAGGAAGGTGCGCTTCCGATTCAGTGGGTCATCGATATTCTGGAACAGGTTTGCGCGGCAGTTGAAGCAGCGCATCGCGCGGAGATCATTCACAGAGATCTGAAGCCAGATAACATCTGGCTCGAACCAAATGGACGCGGCGGTTATACAGTCAAGGTTCTCGATTTCGGTCTGGTGAAACTCGGCGCGTCAGATCATCCGTCAACGCCGGCCCATGTATCTTCCCCGATAACAGTCGACCTGACAGCTGCCGAAGATTTCGCCACCCTCATTAAGAACGCTGACACCACGGTGGATGAGAATCTGACTGCGATCGGATCGGTAATGGGCACTCCTCATTACATGTCGCCCGAACAGTGTCGCGGTGAACGTCTTGACACGCGATCAGACATCTATAGCCTCGGAGTTGTTGCTTATCGCCTGCTCACCGGAGAGACACCTTTCAAAGGCACGCCTGAAGAAGTGATTGAGCTTCACAAAACTGCCGCACCTCGACCCATTCGCGATCGAAATCGCAAGGTGCCGCGGAAGATGGCGACAATAGTGATGTCGGCGTTAGCTAAAGATCCTGCGCAACGTCCGCGGACTGCCGCAGGCTTTGCAGCGGCCCTGCGAGCCAGTTGGGAAGGACCGACTCATCTGTTGCGACAGGCGTTCGCGCTTTATAGCGAGCACTTTCCCACGTTCATTAAAATCGCGCTCCTGGGATATGCGCCTTTCACTCTATTTGCGCTGCTAAACCTTTCGGACATCCTCGTCGACGGAGAGAAAATGTCGCCAATGCAGTTAATGGTCTACGGCGTGGCACTGTTTATCGTGATGGTGACTACGCTGCTGGTTGCTTATTTCTTCGTCTCGGCAGTCACCGTGTCTGTAGTGGTCCAACTCATGATCGCGCCGTTGCGTCCCGTACGAATCGCGACGGCTGTCTCAGCATTAAAACGACGATGGCGTGTCCTGGTCTTTACTTCGCTGCTCGTATTGCCCCTGATTCTCCTGGGCTCAATTCTGTTTATCATTCCCGGTGTGATTGCCGCGACTGTCTTTGCTCTTTATGCGCCAGTAGTGATCATGGAGCAGCATGGAGTGTTTGGCTCGTTGCGTCGCAGTCGAACGTTGAGTGGCAGGGCATTTTGGACTGCGCTCGTCATAACGCTCGTGCAGTTTGCATTGCCAATCCTGGTGTGGCGAGCTGCGGTGACGACGGATTTTACACTTCAATTGAACGACGACTTTTCTCCCAAACAGTTTGGGTTCAACTTTTCCATGTCAGGCTGGTCCAGTCTTTACCAGTTACTGAATGTGTTCATCACTCCTTTGACTGCGATCATGGCGTCGATGCTTTATTTAAAGACACGACAGGCGGGCGGCGAGTCGTTAAGAGATACAAGCGATCAGTTTGAAGCACTGGATATACCGCGAAGCAAATGGCAGGCGCGAATGAAGAGCCGCTGGACGACGCACACCACCCGCCGCTAAGTCAGCCCAACCTCGAAGTATTCCAATTTCCATTGACCCCCTTACTTGTTTGTAATAATGTTGCGCTACATTAATGGCCTGACAATGTGATCTGCCTTCTGCAAGATCACACTGTATTCGTAACCTCATTCCTCGAAAGGAGCTTCGCGATGGCAAATTTCAATCCCAACCGCCTCAAATTTGCTGCCTGCACAGAGCGGCTTCAACGCGCCGTCACGGCTGCGGGCTTCAAGACAGACGGACAAATCATCACGTCGAAAGATGAGGGTGCTGCTAAATTAAGAAAAACTCTAAGTACGGCTAACGTCCCTAAGGGTTTTCAAAAGTGGCAGCTGCCAGTTCATTTGGATAACCCGAGTCATCTCTTCATTACAGTGGCAGAGCCGAACGCCAAATCACCGCGCCATTCCCACAAAGATGGCGATGGTATTCGTTTCATTGCCGGCGGATCCATCACCTACGAAGGGAAGGAACTGTCGGCGGGAGACTGGATGTTCATTCCTGCCGGTAAAAATTATTCATTTGAAGTTGGCCCGCTCGGGGCGGTGATGTGCTACTGCTACGCGTGTTGATGTGCTTAATTAAGAGCCTCGTGAAGGCTCTATGACAACAACAACCGAATCCGCATCGGATCAATGTGCTGTTGCACTGACGAATCGCTCTGTTCGATCGGCCTCGCATCCGAAATGCGCAACATTCAAACGGCTGATCCGTTGAGGAAACGACTGCACTCTTGTATGGAAGTGCGAGCCTGCTTGAATGCGGTCGTGACCGCACGTGTGCGTCGCATGTTGTCAACTCGATTATGTGCGACCGCCTGCTTACTCCTTCTCATCACTGGCGCTCAGGCGCAAAATCAGTCACCACTCGTCATCCGCGTAGGCGCCAGCTACTACGACAACAGCGCCGAACAGTATCAACGAATCCGCGCAGTATTGTCTGCATTTGAAAGCGCTAAACAGGCGAAGACGAAGCGGCCCGTCGCGTTTAAGCTCGTCGTGGGCTCTTACGACGAGGTCTACCACTGGTACAAGTCGGACCAAATCGATCTCGCAGTGATGAATCCTGGACCACTCGCACTACTGCTCAACGAGTATGGTCACGAAGCGCTCGGCAAAGGTTTTGTCGGCACAAGAGGACTCGTCCCCGGCGCAACAGCTATCGCTTCCGAAGGCGGGCAGGTTGCGAGTGACAGGTATAGCTCGGTCATGCTGGTGAATCGAGCGGCGATCAGACCTTTCGAACCGTCGCTGGCAGAAAAAGAAACACCATCGGAGCCTGAAGCAAAACGGATCATTGATCTGGTTCTGAACAAAACGCGGCAAGGACAAACATATTTTCTCTTCGTTCATCCGTTCTCGACTTCCGGATACATCTTCCCGCGAAAGTTCATCAAGGAGAAGACAGGCGTCGACTTAAAGCCGGATGACTACGAGCTAACTGACAGTCACACTGTCTCTCTAAACGAGATTCGCAGAGCGGACAATTCGAATGGACGATTAAAAGTAGCCTTTGTCTCTGATTACCTGCAGGCCACCAAAGACGTTAAAGACGTACTCGTCATTCGAAGCGGTGAGCTCAATACGAAGATCGTGCAGGATGCTCTGCTGTTCACGCCTGACTTTGTTCAGCGTGAGTCAGCCGATATCGAAGGTGTCAAAGAGTTGCTCAGGTCGAGTGTTGGAGAAACGACATTCAACCTGTCGACGGATCTTACCGAGTGGTGGAAACCGTATGAGGAGATTGGGAGTTGGATTAAGACCTTCAATGGCGACAACCCGCTAATGTCCAACAAGATTACGCTCGATCAAATTATCAAGCGAATCATCAACTACAACATCCATCATGAAAAACCAGCGCGCGTTGCGCTCGTGCTCTCGGGCGGTGGCGCCAAGTGTGCGTATCAGCTCGGGGCCGTTGAGGTCATCGAAGACAGGCTGAAGAAGGCGCAGGAAGAGAATCGCGCGCCGCGACCGGCGATCGATCTGGTGGTGGGCACGTCGGGAGGAGCGATCAATGCACTAACGATTGCCGCGGAAGTCACGAAAGAAGCCGGAAGACAGAATTTAAGATCAACGTGGGAAGACTTTCGTCAGTCGCAGATTCTTAAGCCGTCGAACTTTGTTCGCAGATTGCTCGGCGTAACGATTGGGCTAATTTTTTCTTTGCTCGTCATTAATGTGTTTCTCTACTGGCGACTGTGGCGATTCGCGAGTGGTACAAGGTCGTGGTTTGGCAGGCTTGTATGGACCGAGAAAGCGGGCGTCTTTCTGCTTGTCGTATCGCTGGTCGTTTTTCTGATTGGACTCAAGCAGTTTACTTTTACCGACACGCTGCCGGCGGAAACTCTACTGGACCAGCATGTATGGGTACACCTCGCGGAATACGGTGGGCAAGCGCTGAGATGGGCCGCACTTTGCATCTTCGTCTTTGGGTTCATACTCGCCGCTAACCGAATCCTGGCTTCACTACTGCCGCCGTATCGATGGCTTAGTCAACACTTGCGCGTGCCGGCGATCGTCGTCGTCGTATTACTTTTCTTCTTGCTTCCGATCGCTACGATCGTCACTACGTTCACGTATCAAGACACGCTTTTCGTATCGTCCGGCATAGAAGAGAAGATGGCGGTTGCGATGCCGAAGCTGCTGAACTGCGACGCGAGCTCCGGGCCGTCTTCACAGCGACTCGCAAACATATCAACACAAATCATCAGAAACGGTTTGATCAAACGCGATCTCGTGATAACGGGTTCGGTACTTTCGAGCGAATCGTCTTCGAGGCAAAGTGATGCCGCGCGAGAAGCTGATAACGAAACGGATCTTTATTTCGTTTACAACGCGGGAAACTCAGTGCTGCCGGATGGATTGCGTAAAGACAATCGTTTCGTGTCGCTTCGGGATCCGGAGAATGAGTCGATTTTGCTGGATGTGGTGATAGGTTCGGGATCGATTTTCCCGGCGTTTGAATCGAGGAAGCTTACGAGAGTTAAGCGAGTGTTGGACAAGGAGACGAGGCTCACGAATGTTTCGATCATCGACGGCGGGTTTGTGCATAACAGCCCTATCGAAGCTGCGATCAAGTTGGAGGCTACGCACATCATCATGATCGAGGCGTCGCCTGAATACGCACAATCGTCGGAGGTGAGTCTGTTGGGGAATTCGGTGGTGGCGTTCAATCATCTGTTTACGCAAGCTCAACTGCTCGATGCAAGGTCACGCCGGCAGGCGGAGATCTTCACGCTGCGTCCGCATCAGGATCCGTTTTTGTGCACGATGGATTTCGGCAGGAATTACGTTCTCAAGGCGATGGAGTGGGGCGCCACCGACGCGTCCGACACCGCGATACCACGCTTCGTCCGCGAACCGCGCCCGTCGGGGTTGTAGAATTGGGCGCCTCCTTGGAGTGCGGTGCCTTGGCACCGCTTTGGTATCAAGATACGCAACCAATACCAGGGCGGTGCCAAGGCACCGCACTCCAAGGAG
>DATENQ010000166.1:0-2108 GCA_035275005.1 Pyrinomonadaceae bacterium
GTTTTGTCGCCGCTGACGGCGCTGTTTATCTGACTCAGACTTTCATTACACGTTGAGCAATACTTCTCTCAGGCTTCCCTCCTTCGCCAAAATAAACTGGTCCCTGCAAATTCTTGGGTTACGACACGATGGCTATCACGAACTCGTGACGCTCCTGCAAACCGTCTCGCTCTGCGACGATCTCACCTTCGAACTGCGCGACGACAGCCAGATCATTCTTCATTGCGACGATCCGTCGATACCAACTGACGACACCAACCTGATCGTCAAAGCTGCGTTTGCTTTGCGCAAACGTCTCGGATCGTCGTCCGGCGCGGAAATAACATTGACCAAGAAAATCCCGGCGCAGGGTGGACTCGGCGGCGCGTCGTCCAACGCTGCCGTTACGCTGCTCGCGCTAAATGCTTTGTGGCGCGCGGATCTGACGCCGGGGCAGTTGAAGCTCATCGGACGCGGTTTAGGCTCAGATGTCCCGTTCTTTTTTGCCGGTGGTCGGTGTATCGCCATCGGGACCGGCACCACGGTTAAAGCCCTGCACGATCCGCCTCTACAGCGCCTGATAATCGTTAGTCCGAACGCAAAAGTCTCAACTGCGAATGCCTACGCAGCTCTGAATGCCCGTTCCTTGACAACTTCTGACGCCGCCTCTATTCTTTCAAGTTCCTTAGCGGACCTGTTTTCCGCCGGCAGTGGTCAAGTGCCTCTGCGCAATGACTTTGAAAGGGTGATCTTTGAGATAGAGCCTGAAATCGAGCGTGCTAAAATGGCGTTGCTCGAGGCAGGTGCGCGGGGCGCTTTATTGGCTGGAAGTGGTTCGAGCGTGTTTGGCGTCTTTGATGACGAAGCGGCGCGAAATCGTGCCGTCGATAATCTGAAGAGTGAAACAGGATGGCGAGTATTTTCCTGCGAGACGCTGTCACGCAACGAGTATTTCGAGGCAATGACTTCATCCGGGTTCCCGCTTTTTACGCTCTCTTAACAAACTGCAAACAGATAACAGATAGCACTGGGGCGTAGCCAAGTGGTAAGGCACCGGTCTTTGGAACCGGCATTCGTTGGTTCGAATCCACCCGCCCCAGCCAAACTTTTAGCGCTGCAAAGCTATGAGCACAACTGGCGGTATCAAAGTCTTTTGCGGTAATGCGAATCCCAAGTTGGCGGGAGAGATTTGTCGCCAACTTAGTTGTGACATGGGAAAAGCGTACGCGGAGCGCTTCTCTGACGGCGAGTTTAACTTTCAGATCGATGAAAACGTTCGCGGCGGCGACGTCTTCATCGTGCAACCGACTTGCCCTCCGACCGATGCGCATCTGATGGAACTGCTGATCATGATCGACGCTTTTCGTCGATCGTCAGCCGAGCGCATCACGGCCGTGATTCCGTATTACGGTTATGGCCGCTCGGACAAGAAGGATCGGCCGCGCGTTCCCATCTCGGCGAAGCTGGTGGCCAATCTGATTACGATTGCGGGCACTCATCGCTTGTTGACGATGGACCTGCACGCCGCTCAGATCCAGGGCTTCTTTGATATTCCGGTGGACCACCTGTATGCTGCACCGGTCTTTATCGGTTACTACCAGGACCACCCGTTACCGAATTTGACGGTGGTGGCCCCGGATACCTGTGGCGCCGAGCGCGCTCGAGCTTACGCCAAACGGCTCGATGCGGAACTCGCTCTTTGCGACAAACGTCGCGAGAAGGCCAACGTGGCCGAGGTTATGAACGTGGTTGGCGACGTTCGTGGCCGCAGTTGTTTGATTGTCGATGACATGTGCGACACGGGCGGGTCGTTGACGAAAGTTTCGCGCGCGTTGAAAGAGGCGGGCGCTGAACGAATACACGCGTGCTTCACGCATCCGGTGTTTTCCGGCAAAGCAGTTGAGCTGCTGCGTGAGTCAGATATTGAGAAGATAATCGTTACGAATACGCTTCCATTGCGCGACCACGCATGCGAGCTTGAAAAGATTGAAGTACTAAGTATCGCGCCGCTTCTGGCGAAAGCGATCAAGTCGATCCACGAGGAGACTTCGGTTTCCTCGCTCTTCGTATAGCGAAGGGCAAACACCTGATGGCTTATAGAAGACCATCAGCGACCTGGGCCACAGTGA
>DATENQ010000167.1:0-13735 GCA_035275005.1 Pyrinomonadaceae bacterium
CTCATCTTCACGGCCTTTCATCAACAGGTACGCGACGTCGTTGTGTCGCTGCGGAGGCTTGACGATCCCGACCATCGGAATTGCTTCAAGCCCGAGCTCGCTCATCGCACTCGCCGCGGCATTCAGTTGCGCTTTGCCACCATCGATCATGATCAGATCCGGCAACGGCTTTCCTTCTTCGAGCAACCGGCGATAACGCCGCGTCACCACTTCGTGCATTGAAGCAACATCATTCGCTCCTTCGACGCTCCTGATCCTGAACTTGCGATACTCGGAACGGTTCATCTTCCCGTTATCGCAAACTACCATGCCCGCGACGTTCTCGGCGCCCTGGATGTGCGAGATATCAAACGACTCGATACGCCCAGGAAAGTGCGGCAGCTCAAGAGTCTCCTGTAGCTCTTCCAGCACGAGCTTCATATCGGGCTTGAGAATTCGGAAACGCTGTTCGAAAGCGAGCTTGGCGTTTTTATCCACGAGATCGATCATGTCGCGCTTCTCGCCACGCTGCGGATCGTAGACACGCACGCGACGACCTTTTCTTTTTGTTAGCGCTTTCTCGAGTAGCTCGCGATCCGGAAAATCAACCGGCACGTAGATCTCGCGCGGCACGTAATCGGACGCGTAGTATTGCGAGAGCACGTCGCTCAAAAACTCCGCGGGATCGAAAGCATCTTCAGGCAAGTCTTCCCAGAAAAATTCTCGGCGGCCGACAATGTTGCCTTCGCGCATCGTGAAGAGTTGTAACGCGAGTCTCTGTCCCTCGCGGTAGTAACCGAAGATATCGATGTCGCTTTCGGAAGTGGTCGCCATCTTCTGCTGTTCCGAAAGACGGATAACTGTCTTGCGCAGATCGCGATACTTCGCCGCGAGCTCGTAATGCGTGGATTCGGAAGCTTCAAGCATGCGCGACTCGAGCGCGTCGGCGAGCTCATGGTTTCGTCCTTCGAGCAGTAGCCTGACGTCGCGCACTGCTTCCTGATACTGTTCCGGCGTGCACAATCCCTTGACGCACGGACCAAGGCAGCGTTTGATGTGATACTCGAGACACGGTCGCGGCGCTTTCCCGTCGATCTCGATATCGCAAGTGCGCAACTGAAACGTACGATTGATCAGATCGATGGTCCTGCGTGCCAGGCTTGCAGGCAGGAACGGACCAAAATAGAGTGCGCCGTCGCGCTGGATCCGCCGCGTGATTACGACTTTTGGAAACGGCTCGTTGATCGTGAGCTTGAGATGCGGGTACGACTTGTCGTCCTGAAGTTTGATGTTGTAGCGCGGCTTGTGTTGTTTGACGAGCGACGCTTCGAGTATTAAAGCTTCGACTTCGTTGTCGGTAACGATGAATTCGAGGTCTGCGATCTGGTCGACGAGGGCATCCGTTTTGCGGTCGAAAGGCCGGGCGCGAAAGTAGGATCTGACGCGGCTGCGAAGGTTCTTCGCCTTGCCGACATAGATCACCTTTCCCGCCGCGTCTTTGTGCAGATAGACGCCGGGCGAAGGCGGAATTTCCTTGAGTTTCTCTTCGATGGCCACGATGTTGAGATGCTATTTTAGCCTAGTAAAATGCATTTTCCACTTACGCTTCCGGCAAATAAACCGTTCGATGCAGTTGGTTTTGGGCTCAACGCCGTCGATCACCTGATCGTGGTGCCGGAGTATCCGGCGTTTGACACGAAGATCCGCCTGCTGGAGCACAAACAGTCGGCTGGCGGGCAAACTGCGACGACGATGGTTTCGCTCCGGCGTCTGGGTTTGAAGACTGCATACGCCGGGCGTTTCGGATCGGATCCGGAAGGATTATTCGGCTTCCAGACGTTGAAAGACGACGACGTTAACATCGACTTTGCGGAGATTGTTCAAGGAGCTCGCAATCAAATCGCCTTTATCACCATCGACGCGCGTAGTGGCGAACGCACGATCGTTTGGGATCGTGACGACCGCCTCGCCTACAAGCCGGAAGAGGCGCCGGCTGAGTTTGGAACGATGGGGCGAGTGTTGCACCTCGACGCGCACGATCCGCCGGCGTGCGTGCGCGTGGCGCAAACGGCGCGCGCGAGCGGAACAATCGTTTCGGCTGACATTGACAACGTTTACGAAGGGCTGCCGGAACTGCTGCCGCTGATCGACATCATGATCGGCTCGAAGGAGTTTCCGCGACGCGTTACCGGAATCACTGACGAGCGCGCGGCGCTGGTCGAGTTAAAAGCGCGATATGGTTGCAGGCTGGTCGGCATGACCATCGGCGCGGCGGGCGCGGTTGTTTACGGCGACGGTAGTTTTATCGAATCGCCCGGCTTCGCAGCTCCGGGCGGTTGCCGCGACACCACCGGCGCCGGCGATGCTTTTCACGGCGGCTTTCTCTACGGATTACTGACTGGCGAAGACATCGAGACAAGCCTGAAACTCGGCAACGCCGTCGCGGCAATCAAGTGCAGCGCCCTGGGCGCCCGCACTGCTCTCCCTACGCGCGCTGAGCTGGAAGAATTTTTCACGCAAAGGCGCTAAGGAAGCAAAGTAAAACCCTGATGTAATTCTTTGCTATCTTTGCGCCTTTGCGTGAGAATAAATCCGCATTCTTAACAACGGAGGAAAGATGAAGCCCCTTTTAATCATCTCGACTGTTCTGTTACTGAGTCTGATACCTGCACCGCAACGCACACAGTCTGCTGCCGACATCGTCTTCAAAAACGGCAACGTCTACACCGCCAACGACAAAGCTCCAAAAGCGCAGGCGATCGCCGTCAAGGAAGACAAGATCGTTTTCGTCGGCACGAACGCAGCCGCGCAGAAATACGTTGGTCCAAACACGCGCGTCGTGGATCTCAAAGGCAACACGGTCCTGCCCGGGTTCACTGACTCACACCAACACCTCTCCGGTGTCGGGCAGCGCGAGATGACACTGAATCTCGAAGGCACCACCAGCCTGGAAGATTTTCTCGCGAAGGTGAAAGAGCGAGTCGATCAGGCAAAGCCCGGCGAATGGGTAACTGGACGTGGATGGATCGAGACTCACTGGAAACCGCCCGTGTTTCCGACGCGTTGGGATCTCGACAAAGTTTCGCCCAATAATCCCGTCATCCTCGGGCGTGCCGACGGTCACGGCTCAGTCGCAAACAGTGCTGCCTTGAAACACGCCAACATCAACAAGGAAACAATCAATCCGTTCGGTGGCGAGATCTCAAAAGACAAACAGAGCGGCGAACCCAATGGCATGTTGCTCGACTCCGCCCAGGGAATGGTCCGGCGTAAGGTTCCACCGACATCATCCGAAGAGGCCGAGCGCGCAGTTGTGCTCGGTGTGAAGCGAGACATCAAACTCGGTTGGACGCAGATCCAGGACGCGGGCGGCACTTACGACGATGTCGACATCTTCAAGAAGCTTTACGAAGCCGGCACGATTAAGCTTCGCATCTACAAAGCCGTTTATGGACCAGGACCCACTGCGACACGTCTGCTCGACGAAGGACCAACAATCGGCGCCTACGGAAATCGTTTTACTCTCAGGACCATCAAGGTGGTCTCGGACGGCGCACTCGGTTCGCGCGGCGCGGCGTTGCTCGAGCCTTACTCAGACGCCCACGATACTTCCGGGTTCCTGACGGTGAAACTGGAACCTTTGCGCGTGATGCTGGTTGAAGCTTTGCGCAACGGCATACAAGTCGAAACTCACGCGATTGGCGATCGTGCGAATCGGGTCGTGTTGGATGAATACGAAGCGGCGTTCAAGGCAGTGCCCGCGTCGGAGAGGAAGATTGCCGATCCACGCTGGCGCATCGAGCATGCGCAGATCGTCAACCCTGCCGACATTCCGCGATTTGCGAAGCTGGGAGTGATTCCGTCGATGCAGCCGTCACACGCGATTGGCGATCTGTTCTTTGCGCCGAGTCGCCTGGGTATCAAGCGGCTTCAGGGTTCATACGCGTGGGAGACTTTTATCAAATCGGGCGTTGTAGTGCCGGGCGGATCGGACGCGCCGGTTGAGCGTGGTGAACCGATGATCGAGTTTTACGCCGCGGTGGCGCGTAAAGATCCCAAAGGATTCTCGGGTGACGGATGGCATCCGGAAGAAGCTGTAACTCGCGCACAGGCACTGAAGATGTTCACGATCTGGCCCGCGTATGCTGCGTTTGAAGAGAAATTGCGCGGCACGATCGAGACTGGCAAACTCGCGGACTTAACAATTCTTTCCGCCGACATCATGACCATCCCCGCACCTGAGATTTTGCAAACGCGCTGCGTGATGACAGTCATCAACGGCGAGATCGTCTTCGAAGGATCCTGACAATGATGAGCCACAAAATACCTTCGACACAGCGAAGACAATTTCTCGCTCAAGCAGGCCAGACCCTTGGATTGGCTGCGCTTTCGTTTCCGACAATCGGCGCGCTTCTGCAAGACGTTGAAGCTGCCAGTCGCAGCGTCGCGCATCTCACGCCCGAGCAGGTGGCGATGGATGAAGACTACTGGTCGGTCATCCAAAACTCGTTCACCGTCACGCGTGGCATAGTAAATTTGAACAACGGCGGCGTCTCACCGAGCCCGCGCATCGTCACCGAAGCGCTCGTGCGTTACATCTGGCAACAGGAAGACGCGACGGCGTACACGATGTGGCAACTGCTCGAGCCACAGTCGGAAACGATCCGCACCGGACTGGCTGAAATGTTTGGCTGCGATCGCGAAGAGATCGCGATCACGCGCAATGCTTCCGAGTCGCTCGAGATCCTTTTGATGGGAATGGATTTCAAGCCGGGCGACGAGATACTCACAACCACGCAGGATTACCCGCGCATGTTGACAACGCTGCGACAGCGCGAGCGTCGCGAAGGTCTTGTGTTGAAGCTCGTGCAGATCCCGATCCCGCCAAAGAGCCTCAGCGAGATCACAGCGGCCTTTGAAAAAGGGATCACGAGTCGAACAAAACTCATCCTCGTTTCACACCAGGTGAACATCACGGGACAGATCACCCCCGTGAAACAGATTTGCGAGCTCGCGCGCGCGAAAGGGATTGAGACGATCGTCGACGGCGCGCACTCCTACGCGCAGTTTGATTTCCAACAGAAAGACCTCGGTTGTGATTACTTCGGGACGAGCTTGCACAAGTGGCTCTACGCTCCGAAAGGAACCGGACTGCTTTACGTGAAGCGCGACAAGATCGAGAAGCTGTGGCCGTTGATGGCGGCGGAGTCGAAGCAAAGCAACGACATTCGCAAGTTTGAAGAGATCGGAACACACTCCGCGGCACCACGGCTGGCGATTGGCGAGGCGCTACTGTTTCATCAGGGTATGGGCGGCAAGCGCAAAGAAGCGCGGCTCAGATATCTCTCGCGCTACTGGATGAATCGCTTGAAAGATGTGCCGAAAGTCAGTTTCAACACCTCTTTCGATCCCGCGCAGTCGTGTGCGATAGCGAACGTGAACATCGAAGGCATCGATCCCACGGCGATCGGCAGTTACCTCTTCAATAAGCACCGCGTTTTCACGACGCCGATCGTTCACGAAGAATTCAAGGGCATCCGCATCACGCCCAACGTCTACACCACCCTCGGCGAGCTCGACCGCTTCTGCAACCTGATGGAATCCATCGCGCGCAAAGGCCTGCCAACCACTTAAGCCGCAGATGAACGCGGATGAACGCCGATCCAGATCAGCGTTCAACTGCGTTCATCTGCGGCGGAACTCCACCCGTCGTGCGGGCGTAAAGCAGATGGTGCTAGAATGCGAGTGGAGTGGAGGGTTTTATCATGCAGGATGCGCGAGACCCGGTTTGTGAAGTTAAAGACGCCGTTTGTGACGGCCTGCGACAAATCGGTGACTTTTCATACGCGATTTTCCCCAGGGACGTAGCCCACGCGCTCGGCGACTTGAAGAAGTCCATACTGAGCCAGCTACGATCCTGTCTGGAACGTGACATTGCCTGGATCGACGCGCGTGTCGCCGGCGGCGACCGGCTCCGTGACGAGTGGCGCCAGAAGTGTCAACAACAAACTTCGACTGAGCAAATGTAAATGGAAGTCTTACTGGCAGACGAATACGGATTCTGTTTTGGCGTGGAGCGCGCCGTCGAAATGGTGGAAGAGGCAGTTGAAGAAGGCGTGCGCCCGATTCGCTCTCTCGGACCGCTGATTCACAACGCACAGGAAATGGAGCGTCTCGGCGCCCGCGGCGTTTCGACGATCGACTCGCCGGAAGAAGCCGGCGCCGACACTATCGCAGTCATTCGCGCGCACGGAGTTACGCCGCAAGTGCAGCGCGACCTGGAAGATCGCGCCGCGAAAGTGATCGATGCAACGTGCCCGTTTGTAACGCGCGTGCAGCATCTTGCCGAACGCGCCGCGCGCCAGGGACGCGACGTGGTCGTGGCCGGAAATCCGGATCACCCGGAGATGATCGGCGTGGTTGGTTATGCTCCAAACAATACATACGTCGTACGCGATGCGGGTGAAGTAGCCGCGTTGCCGCACTTGCGCGAGCCTTTAGTCGTTTCGCAAACGACGATCAAGTTGCAGACGTTTTTGGAAGTCGCTGAAGCAGTACGTGAGAAGGCCGACACCGAGCCGCAGGTAGTCAACACGATCTGTTCCGCTACTCGCGATCGACAGGATGCGGCGCGGGCGCTCGCGGGACAAGTCGATGCGTTCTACGTCATCGGCGGACGCCACTCCTCCAACAGCGTTAAGTTGTTAGCGGTTTGTCAGGAACAGTGCGCGAAGAGTTTTCTGATCGAAACTCCCGCCGAGATAAATCCTGCTGATTTGAAGAACGTGAAGAAAGTTGGCGTGACGGCCGGTGCTTCAACTCCCAACTGGCTCATCGATCAAGTAGTCGAACGACTTCACCAACTGGGCCAGTAATTACAACATCTCATCCGCTTGATCGAGCGCGTTCACGAGCTGGCGCGCCTCTTCCGATCCATACTCGACAACTTGTCTTCGCAGCGCTGCACGCGCGGTCTCGGAATCAACGGGATCGTTGAGCAAACTGTACAACACGGAAATCGGGCAGCGCGCGAGTGCCTCATTCGCAAGCTCGCGGACTACTTTGTCTTCGGAGCGCGCGAGCTCGCAGATCTCGCTTGGTGGAAAGCGTGACGTCAGAGCGTCGGCAAGTATGTCGATGCGGTTATAGTCTCTTTGTGCCTGGGCACGACGGACGAGTTGAGTGAAAACTTCCGCTGACTCAGTCTTCTCCAACAGCACTGCCGCGCACGTATCGGCGATCGATTTCAGTTTCCCACCTTTTTCGGCGTCGAGGGCTTTTTCAGCAGCGCGATCGTCGAGTGCGGCGAGAAAGCGGCTGAGTTCGAGATCGGCGCGGGCGTCGTAGTGGAAGTTGCGTGCGGCTGGGGGCGTTCCGGAGGCACCCGCTTGGAGGGCTCGCTCGACTAACCCGCGTGTGGCCGGCCGAAGCTCAGACCAGGCGGTGGCGATGCTGGTTCCAAAGTCGTCGATCCTCATAGAACGGCGTACTATACAATATAAGTCCAACGGGACATATAGGACTTAACTGCCGATATTGTGATCCTTGATCTCCGCGATCGTCGGGAACGGAATCTTCACAATCTGTCCATTTGCAATCTCCATCTTGACGCTGGGAGTGGTGAGGGCCTGGGTTGTCTTCATACTGCGAACGGTCCCACGCACCCGCCTGCCGTCAGTGGTAATGATCTCCACGTTGTCTTTGCCGTAAAGCGGTTGCAGCGCCGCGAGTGCCTTGGTTATTTCCACAGTGACATCCCTCCGCAAGATTTACTGTTAAATATTGCCTTTAACTTGCCAGGAAGTCTATCGACCCGAGGCCAATGCAACCAGAAAACATCATTTGGCGTATAGTCCCTGTCCGTGTATTCTTCGAGTAAACACCAATAATAGGTGGGTCTCCTATGTCGCAGGAATTAGAAGTCACTTGCTCAAACTGCCATTCGCGAATGCCGTCAGACCTTCGTTTCTGCCGGAATTGCGGATTCCGACTGACCCACAACATGGGAGGTTATACCGGCGACAACCAGTATCTGGCGCCCGGTGAGGCGCCCACGGCTGTTCTGCCCGCAACCCAGAAGAAGAAACGTCGCATGAGCGGGATGTCGTGGATCTTCGTTGGTTTGCTCGTCTTTTTCATCGGCGCGGCGGCATTCACGGCGCTCGTGGCACCGATGAAGAAGGGTATGGAGATCGCTCGACAGCACGACCAACCCGAGGTTAAGTCTTATTTCGGTGTTAATCAGTTCAATAACACTGACGATGGTGTGATCTTCGAATGTGTGAGCGCGCCCGGCGGACCCGCGGACAAGGCCGGATTGGTTGGCGGCGACGTGATCTTGAGTGTCGACGGACAGGCTATTCACGATGAAGATCAGATCGAAGAGCTGATGAGTCGCACGCCGGTTGGAAAAACTCTGAATATCGACTACTTGCGAGACGGTGAAAAGAAGACCACCAAACTGACGACGATTTCACTGGACGAACACCGGCGTTTGGTCAGGGAGTTTGAGCGACGACCGGAGGGACGCGGCCAGTTTGGTTACGACGACGACAGCGCGGAAACAATCCCGGTTCCGGGAACAAAGATTCATGGCGTGATCTTGAATAGTATTCTGAATAGCCGTCCGGCGGATCTCGCGGGGATTAAAAATGGCGACATCGTGACCGAATTCGATGGCATACCGATTCGTCACGAGCAGGAATTTCTGATGCGCGTGCGCCGCGCGCTGCCTTACACCACAGTGAAAGTGGTTGTGATGCGTCCGAAAGGCGAGCCCCCCGCCGAGGGACAAATGCCGGTGTTTGAGAAGTTAGAAATACCGGTGAAAATGGGTAAGCAATAAGCAGAATTAGCCACGGATAAACACGGATTTCATTCACGGATTTTCTTTTAATCTGTGTATGAAATCCGTGTTATCTGTGGCTAACTATTTAGTGATGTAATCCCGCAATCTCGCTTCCATCTCGAGCTTTACGTCTTCGCGTTCTTCTTCGGTTTCATTCGGCTCGAAAGCCTCGAACAACGCATATTGAGTCTGCGATAGCAGCCGCAGTTCCCACGCCTCGCGGTTCTCGTGCGACGGGCGCGAAAACCACAACGCATCAAAGGTCGCTTCTTTAACAGGGACTTGTTCGAGTAGGTCTTGCAGCACCGCGCGCGTCGCTGGTTGCAGTAGCACACTGCGCAATTCCCAACCGTACTTGCGGTAGGTGGCCACCAATTCCATAAATAAATCCGCACTCATCATTGCAAACCCTTATAACGGAGGAGCCTAGCACAGTTGGCGTAGAGTTGACCGGCCGAATCAGCCGCCACTATCATCTTTTGCTTTTGGAATGTATCTGCTAATTCTGATATTGATTGCAAGCGGGGTGATGCCGATCCTGGGAAACATGTCAACAGAGCCAATGATTTCAAACTCACTTCGAGAATCGAAAAACCTCAACGCAGCAACTCCTTTTTACGAAGCCCTGGCAAAGGCCCTGAAAAAACGGAAAATCAAACTGGAGAACGTCTGTCCGCCGTCCGATCCGGTTTCACGGCGAATACTCGAAGAGTACGGCGCGATCTTCATGGCCGACAAGAAAGTGACTCCGCCGCCTGTCTGCATCTTCACCACTGAAGAGCAGGTCACGAAGTTTCAGGACGACGCGGGTTTTGAAGCCGAAGTAATCGGTTTTGACGAAGTTGAGCTCCAGCCCGAGGCGCTCAAGAGACTAAACAAAGCGCGTGAAGAAGCCCGGAAAGAAGGCCTGGACATAACGCCGCGCGACGGCGCCGAGGCCGCCCGACGCAACTACGAAGACAGCGTTCGCTTATGGAATTCGCGATTTGAACCGGCGCTTGATTACTGGCAGTCGCAAGGACGTCTCACCGCGGAGCAGGTCGCGCGATTGCGAAGATTGCCGCTTTCGGAACAAATTGCCGAAGTCCTGGAGCTCGAGAAGACCGGGATCTATTTCAGTAAAGACCTTTCAAAGTCGATTCTCTACTCGATCGCCGCGCCGGGCACGTCGCAACACATAGCGATGCTCGCTTTCGACGTTAACGAGTTTGAAAATCCGCGCGTGCGCGAAATCATGGCAAAGCACGGGTGGTTCCAAACAGTACTCAGCGACCTCCCACACTTCACGTTTCTCGGTCTAAAGGAAAAAGACCTGCCAAAGCACGGACTGCGCAGTGTCGAAATCAACGGACAGGTGTTCTGGATCCCGAATGTAGCGACCGTGCATCCCGGTTTGGACAAGTAATTAGCCGCAGATGAACGCAAATAAACGCTGATTCTGATCTGCGATTATCCGCGTTCATCCGCGGCAAAATGTGGTAGACTACGGAGCCTCTTCCCCCAGCCCAAACGAAAAACGTGAGATCGATATCGACCTTTTAACCCGAAGGAAGGTCACAGATGGATGTCCCCCAATTTATCGCTGGCAGATTCAGAATAGAACGCGAAATCGGGACCGGCGGCATGGGAACCGTTTACCTTGCCACTCACCTCGATCTCGAACGTCCTGTTGCCGTCAAAATCATCAGACGCGAATTCGCCAGTGACGCCGACGTCGCCGACCGCTTCCTGCGAGAAGCGCGCACGATGGCGAAGCTGCGCCATCCGAACGCGGCGATGATCTTCGACGCGGGGAACCTGCCTGACGGTCGTCATTTCATCGTAATGGAGTTTGTCGAAGGCGAGACGCTCTCACAGGCGCTCGCGCGCGAAGGCCGCTTCTCATTCACGCGGGCGGTCGACATCGCCACACAGATTTGCGACGTCCTCGAAGAAGCACACCGGATCGGGATCGTCCATCGCGACCTGAAACCGTCAAATATCCTGCTCGGCAAGCGTGGTGTTTGTGTGCTCGATTTCGGCGTCGCGAAAGTTTTGGCTTCATCGGCTGAATCCACTTTCACACATGCGAGCACGGGATCAGGCCAGTTGATCGGAACGCCACGCTACATGTCGCCCGAGCAGTGTTTAGGTCAGCGAGTGGGCGCGCGCAGTGATCTCTACAGTCTCGGAGTTTTGACGTACGAAATGCTTGCGGGTCGACCGCCGTTCGTAGATCCGCTGCAATCCGCGTTGTTAGTGAAACAAGCGACCGTGCCGGCGCCGCCGTTGCCGAGGTTGCGCCAGGACATTCCACGCCCGTTGGCACTGGCTGTTCATGGTTTGCTCGCGAAGCGTCCGGAGGATCGGCCACGAACTGCGGCGATGGCGAAGATGCTTCTGGAGCGCAGTCTCACGCAGGAAGAGCGGACACTGCCCGACGTGGAGCCGTTGTCGGCGATGGTGGCCGCGGTTGATGCGGGACGAGGTCTCGTTTTTAGAGTGGGTGCGCCGCTGTTTCTGGTGACGACTTTCAGCGCGCTGCTCGCGTGGGGTTACACGGGCGGGCAGAGCGCAACGGAGTCGCCGATGCCATCCGAAGCACTTCCTGTCGCTGCTTCCAAGGTACAGATGACGCCGGCCTCATGGCGAAATGATGTTGCGCCAGTCGCACAGCCGCGGGAGAGCCGGGCGACGGTGGAACAGTTGTCCATCGATCAGGCACGCAAGATCGCAGCGCGGTTTGCGCGCGGCGGTTCGGTAGGTCCGCTCGAGATTGTCGACACTGATGCCGGCCCCGCGATCGTCGTAGTGAACAATCAGCGTAAAGCGGGCACGACAAACTTTCTCCTGCTGCAAAAACGCGATGGCAAGTACCGGCTCAGCTCGCAGGGACGCCTCGACACGCAGGGTTTCAGTCACGCGAGCTGGAGTGCTGAAGTCGTCGACTCCGATGAAGACGGTTATTCAGAGCTGTTGTTTGTTGGTAAAGATTCCAGTGAAAGCCGAAACCTCAGACGATTAATCCTCTTCGTGCCAAACGATAATCGAACCTATTCGGCGCAGATGACAGGCGAAACCACCCCTCGCGGCACCCCACGCATCCAATGGTTCCCAAACGCTACCGGAACCGACGCCGCAGCCTACAGAACCACCCTCCGCCAAAAAGCACGCGCGATCGTCGCGAAGAAAAAATAAGAATTTTAGCCGCGGATTTTCGCGGACAAACGCAGATCTGATCAGCGTTCATTTGCGAAAATCTGCGGCTAAAATGTCTTTCCTGTACAATTTTCGACGGTCAAGATAACCTTTTCCCCACGGCCAACATCAATTTCCAGCATATGGAGTTATCTGTGAAACGAAGTTCTCTCGTCATTCTGCTTCTGCTTACCCTGCTGTCGCCATCTACGCTTTCGGCGCGGATCGTGCAGCAGCGGGCGTCACGCCCAACCGCCACCGCTCCGGCTGCGGCGGCGACTCCGGCTAGACTGCCCGAAGCGAAGCTCATCAATCATGTTCTGCAAAACGGTCTCGAAATCATCATTCTCGAAGACCATTCCGTTCCGCTCGTGACGATTGAGTTGGCCGTCAGGAACGGTTCGTACACTGAGCCTCCCGATCTAAACGGGCTGTCGCACCTGTACGAGCACATGTTTTTCAAACAGAACCGCGCCATCGCAAACGCGGAAGACTACCTGCGCACGATCGGGCAGATGGGCATTGCCTATAACGGCACGACGCGCGAAGAAGTGGTTGACTACTACTTCACCACCACCAGCCCCAACATCCGCACCGCGATGCAGTTTATGAAAGACGCTTCTCGCTATCCGTTGTTTGACGAACGCGAGTTTAGCCGTGAAAAGCAGGTGGTGATTGGCGAGATCGATCGCAACGAGTCGAACCCATTCTTTTACCTCGCGACGGAGATGAACAATCGTCTCTTCTTCAAGTATCCGAGCCGGAAAAACCCCCTCGGTAACAGGGAAACGGTGGGCGGAGCAACCACGGAGATGATGCGTTTGATCCAGCAGCGTTACTATGTGCCGAACAATTCCGCACTGGTCGTGACGGGCGACGTCAATGCGGAAGAGGTCTTCAAGATGGCGCAGGATTTTTACGGCGACTGGCCGAAACGTGAGAAAGACCCGTTTGTAGAGTTTCCGATGGTCGAGCACCCGCCGCTTCCCAAAAGCGAAGGCGTCATCGTCACGCAGCCCGTGCAGAACGTCATCATAGAGATTGGCTGGCAGGGCCCGTCAATCGGCAAGGACAACGAGGCCACTTACGCGGCCGACGTTTTCTCCTTTATCCTGCGACAACCGAATTCGCGCTTCCAGCGCGCGCTCGTTGACACGGGGCTCGTCAACGGCGTTGACATCAGCTACTACACGCAGCGCAACGTCGGCCCGATACAAATCCTCGCGGCCACGACGCCCGACAAGGCCCGCGCCGCTTTGAAGGCCATCTACAACGAGGTCTCGCATTTCAACGACAAGGATTATTTCACGGACGAGCAGCTTGAAAGCGCCAAGGCGCTTCTGGAAGCCGACGACCTCTTCTCGCGCGAGAAGCTCTCGGATTACGCGCACACGCTCGGGTTCTGGTGGGCTTCTACGGGGCTGGACTATTTCCGCGGTTACCTTCCGACGCTGCGCCGCACGTCGCGCGCCGACATCAGCCGCTACGTCACCACCTATATTCAGGGCTAGCCGCACATCGGCGTGGTCCTAATCTCGCAAGAGGCGCAAACTCGCGCGCAGTTGAAACCGGAAGAGGTGATTGGCCAATGACGAAGGGAATGACTGAACTGACGGGCGCGGGCAATCTGCCGGAAACCGTAACAGGGGTTCGCAAGGTAATGAAAAGCTTCAAACCATTCTCTCAAAAAATCTACGCGGGGCTTCTTGCCACGCTGCTCCTCGTTTCGAG
>DATENQ010000168.1:0-3424 GCA_035275005.1 Pyrinomonadaceae bacterium
GGGCGCGGGCGACCGCGACGCGTTGTTGCTCACCACCGGAAAGATGCGAGATGGGATGCTGCGCGCGGTCGCCCAGCCCCGTTTCTTCCAGGAACTTTCGCGCGTGTTCGTAGGCGCGATCGCTTTTCCAGCGCGCGATTAACAACGGCAGCGCGACGTTTTCCAGGGCAGAAAGGTCGGGCAGCAGGTAGTGAAACTGGAAGACGAATCCGATCTCCTGCCGGTGGCCGTTGCTCTCAGCAAGCGTGACGCTGCCATGATCTGAGGTTTCCAGGCCTCCGAGCAAATGGAGCAAAGTCGATTTCCCCGAACCCGACGCGCCGGTGATTGCGATGCTCTCGCCGGCCTCCGCGGAAAACGTCACACCACGCAGGACCTCAATGCGCTCTCCATTTGGCGCGATAAAACTCTTTCGCAAATCGACAACACTGATCATGAGTCGCGCAACGCCTCGACCGGTCGCAAACGCGATGCGGCACGCGCGGGATAGATCGTCGCCAACACACTCAACACGAAAGCAACCAGCGCCGCCAGAAACATTTCACTCGCGCGCGGTGTCAACGGCACATTGCTAATCGAGTAAACGTCCGCAGGCAAGCTCACGAGCTTGAAATGGTTTCCGATCATGCAAACGATGAAACCGAGCACGACTCCCGCGATGGCGCCGATTGCTCCAACGACAGCGCCTTCGATCACGAACACCAGCATCACGCCGGCGCGCGTGGCGCCGAGAGCATTGAGGATCGCGATATCGCGACGCCGTTCGACAACCACCAGGACCAGCATCGTCGTGATGTTGAGTGTGGCTATCGCGATGATTAGACCAATGATGAACAGACCCATGCGGCGCTCGAGTGCGAGCGCGGAGAAGAGCGGCTGGTTCGCTTGTTGCCAATCGACGAGCGTGTAACCACTGCCGAGAACTTTTGAAACATCCGCGCTTACCTGCTTGACGTTGTCGGCATCACTGACCTGCAGGCTCATCACCGAAGCAGCGTGACTGTTGCCGGTGAAAGCGCTCGCTGTTTCGAGTGCGACGTAGATCCACGTCGAGTCGTATTCAAACAGTCCCGATCGAAAGATGCCCGCCACTCGCAACCGCCGCGTAGATCCGTCCGCAGACACTTGGAGAACATCACCGACAGCAACTCCGAGTCGCGTCGCGAGCTCCGCGCCAACAACAGCACTCGGTAATTGATCTGATGCTTCGAACAGTGGTCCAAACGAACCTTCGCTCAACCATCGACTCGCCTGCGCGAACTGGCCACCTTCATTCTCGATCCCTCTGATCACTGCATAACCCGAATCTTTGCTTCCACGCGCCAACACTCCGTCGTACGTCGTCGCCGAAACACTGACAACTCCGTTAACTTTTTGCAGACGTCTCGCGAGTTCCGCGTAGTTCTCAATCGGGCGGCCGTCAGAACGCAGCACACTGAGATGAGCAGTGCCCTGCAGGATCTTCTCCTTCATCTCGTCGCGAAAACCATTCGACAAGGCAAAGGCAACGATCAGCGCCGCCACACCCATGCATATTCCGAGCATTGCGGCTATCGAAGTCGCGCGTGCAAGTCGTCGCTTATGTCGCGAGCGAAGATAACGGAAGGCAAGAAAAACCTCGTAAGGCATAAAGAAGATTTTCACGCAAAGGCGCAAATGTCACGCAAAGGCGCCAGGAAGAATTGTCGGAATCCTTTGCGTCTTCCTTTGCGCCTTTGCGTGAGATATTCCGCACGTCTAATCGCGCAAGGGTGGACACTTCGCAACGTCCTCAGGCCTGTTCTCCGACAACAGCCGGCTCAGGTTCGGATTGTCGCGCGCTGCCGGATCGCCAGGCCAACTAATCTCGTAAATCGTGTCGTTCACATGCCGGAAACTGAAGTGCTGCTCCAACGCCACGATCGTCGGTATCTCCTCGCGCTGCCAGCCGCACGGTAACCACCAACGCGGATCCGCATCGATAAACACCCGTCGCCGGTGATCGAGATGGTTCTGAACGATTGAAAACAACTTGTCACCAGGCCAGCCGCCACCCGTGCCGATAGTCTTCCATCGTCCCGATCCGATTGACGCCCAGTAGGTCACCGCGATCGTTTGCGCGCCCGAAATCATGATCGCGTCCAGCGGCACTTGTTCGAGCCGGTGCTTGTACTCCTTGCTCATCGCACGTCGCTTAACAAACTCATAACTCACCGGTCGCACGAGGATAAAAAAGATCGTTGCAAACAAAAGGATTACCACGGTGCAGGCAACAAAGGCTCGGTGCTCAGTCCGCAGACGTTTCTTAGCAACGAGCAACAGCCAGCACGCGCCGAGCGGGACCAGGCCCGGCAATCCGGTCAAAAAATATCGCCAGTTAATAGTCGTGCTGTAGTTGAAAAACAACAGCAAGTTAGCGCCGAACGCAACCAGCCACAGTAGCAGCATCGGAGAAAGCTTGTGCCTGCGCCACTCGGCAACCGGAGCAAACGCAAGCGTCAAAAAGAGGATCGGCGCGCTGATGCAGTAGTACAAAAGGTATGGACGCAGATTACCGATGACGACCGGATGTCGCGCTGACTCCTCACGCATCGACTCACGCCAGCCGTACCAAACCCAGCGATAACTCGGATCGGTAATGAACCAATACGCAAACCACCCAAACGCAAGCAACACAAAAACCGCGCACGACGCCGCCACATACAAAACTTCCCTGCGACCAAGCTTCCAGCCAAAAACAAACGGCGCCAGCACAAGCCACGGCGCATAGAGCCCGATCGTCTCACGAAGATTGACGCCCAGGCCCAGCAGCCCTGCTCCCAACAACACGAGCCACAAGTTCTTCTGCTGCACGCCGCGCATGTGAATGATTAACGCAGTGGCGAGCACAAGAACGGAAGGCACGTCAGTCATCACCTGTCCGCCGTAAAGTACAAACACCGGCGAGAACGCAACCAACAGAGCAGCGATGGTGGCAGTGTAGAGTGAGCCGCTGATGTCGCGCGCGAGAATCCAACACGCAACAACGGCGAGCGGCGCCTGGGCCACCACCGCGTATTTAAAGATCAAATACGCGTTCTCAGGTTGGACGTTAAAGAGCGTTCGAGCGACTACAAAAAGAAAATGATTGCTGAAGATGAAGAGGTTTCGGCCGAGCGCCATCGACGACGGATATCCGGCCAGCGAGAGCATGGTGTAGTCCATGCCATCCCAGTCGCCTATGAACGGATCGACAAAATAGAGAACGAGCAACAGCGCGATGATCGGCGGCGCCAACCACCATCGCCACGCACGCCAAAACGGTGCAGCACCAGCCGGGGCACTGGATTGAAAGAGTGGGAAAGTTTCAGACGTGTTTGTCGTCAGACGTATCAACGAGTTGAGCTTCGACCGGTACTTCCGGTCGCTTAATCATCTTCACGCGATTACCCTGCGCATTGTACTC
>DATENQ010000169.1:0-15874 GCA_035275005.1 Pyrinomonadaceae bacterium
CGTTGGGAGATCCTCGAGATGTTTCGCGTCGCCGCGCGTTACGGTGCGTCGTGTCACGTCCACATGAGGCATGCAGGTGTAAAAGAACCCGGCAGCAGCATCCAGGCGCTGGAGGAAGTCATTTCAGCCGCGGCGATCACCGGTGCGCCGTTGCACGTCGTTCATATTCAAAGCACCGGTGGACCAGCAACGCCGAAGCTGCTACAGATGATCGCTGAAGCAAAGTCGCGCAAGCTCGACGTGACGACGGAGTGTTATCCCTACATCGCCGGCATGACTGACATCAAGTCAGCGATCTTCGATGAAGGATGGCAGGAAGTTTTTGGTATCGACCACAAAGACTTGCAGTGGGCTGCGACTGGCGAGCGCCTCACCAAAGAGACGTTCAATGAATATCGAAAGACAGGCGGCATGGTAGCGGTTTTTTCGATGACGGAAGAGGTCGTATCCGCCGCTATCAAGAGTCCCGTCACAATGATCGCGAGCGACGGCATTCTCGAAAAAGGCAAAGGACATCCGCGAACAGCCGGTACATACTCGCGTGTGTTAGGAAATTACGTGCGCGAGCAACGTACGCTCTCGTTGATGGACGCACTAACCAAGATGACTTTAATGCCCGCACAGCGACTCGAAAAACGAGTGCCTTCGATGCGAAACAAAGGCCGTATTCGTCTCGGCGCCGATGCGGATCTCACCATCTTCGACCCGCAGTCGATCGTTGACAAGTCAACCTTCCAGGACCCGGCCCAATACGCTGAGGGAATAAAGTTTGTATTAGTGAACGGCGTCGTGATCGTGAAGGACGGTGAGCTCCAGTCAAATATTTATCCCGGCCGCGCCGTACGTGCACCTTTCAACTCCAACTAGAATAGGAACAAGTCAGGAAGAGAGGCTTGCCCCCGCTGTTGAATTTCCCTGGCGACGGGGGTAAGTCCCGCTTCCTGACTTGTTCTATTCTGGTTGCCAGGGCAGATCGATCTGATCATCGACGATCATTTCCATCGTTATGCCAGCTAGTCGCGCATAGCGCAGCACGATCAGCAAGTCCGGTTCGCGCGTGCCGAGCTCGAAATTCGAAACCGCTGAGTAGTGGACCTTCAGCTCAAGCGCCCTGGCCATCTGCGTTTGGCTCATTTCCAAACGCTTTCTGATTGCCAGCAACTTGTGGCTCAACTTCAAAGGCTTGTTTCGGCGTGAGCGTCCCATCAGGCCACAACTCCTGACGAAGATGCGCTCTTGTATTTATGTGTATTTTCACTTACACTTCGCGCCGACCTAGAGGATACCCGGATCGCCCGAACTAGTCGGGCGCGTCTCACTAGCGGGTTTGCCCTCGCGCCTTAACTGTATTCAACACCTGCTCCTTTTCATTTAGACATAGTATCGGGGCGCGCATGCCCGGAGGCAAAAGTGGGTGTTGCCTGTGTGCGTTCCGTCGCGAGAGAGCGGTAGTTCGGCTTGACAATCGTCTACCGCTCTTTCGGGGTACTTCCCACAAAGTGTATAGCCGTCAATTACATTGACGACTGTTGCTCATCTTCGTAAGAGCGGAGGTTAGCGCGAGGATTTTCGGTTGGCAATATATTTACGCATAGTTCCTTGCAGTTAAAACAAGTTCATACTATGCGGCAGATTGGTACTACTTTTTAGTGCGATACGTCACAACCAAACAACCATTCGTTAACTGCTGACACTTCACCAGCTCCAAATCAATCTGGCGCGGCATTTCATAGAACAGTGGAATACCTGAACCGAGCAAGACGGGATGGATATTGAGCCCGACCTCATCGATTAGCCCTGCTTCAAACAGCGATTTCGCCAGCACGCCGCCACCCATCACGCAGATGTCCTTGCCTTCTTCTTCCTTCAAGCGCCGTACAAAGCTCGCTGCGTCCTCCGACACGAACATCAACTTCTTATTATTCTTCTTCTTGAGCGTTCGTGAAAATACGTAAGTTTTCACACCTGAATAACCACCCTTTGAACCCCCACTTCGTACGGCGACTTCGTAAGTGCGGCGGCCCATGACGATGGTGTCAATGGTCTTCCAATAGTCCTGCATGATCTCGCCTGCTTCTTTGCTCCAGAGAAGCCAGTCAACCGCATCGTCTTTGCGGGCGATGAAGTTGTCGAGGCTACAGGCGCCTCCAAAAGTTACTTTGCGCATGGCTTTATCCTCCTTAACAGAGAAAATAGCCGGTATTTCATGACACCCTCTGTCATATTTGTGAGCTAAAATCGGGTACTGACCCGATTCCAAGGAGAACAAGTGCGCGCGGATCGTCTATTGTCGATAGTTCTGCTGCTTCAGACTCATCACCACATGACTTCGCGCGATCTCGCTTCTCGCCTGGAAGTTTCAGAGCGAACGATTCACCGCGACATGGACGCGCTTAGCGGCGCCGGAATTCCGGTGGTGGCCGCGCGGGGCTCGGGCGGTGGGTGGTCCTTACTCGGCGAATATCGCACCGATCTCACCGGCCTAACCGAGACTGAGATCCAGTCGCTCTTCGTCACGAAACCGGCGAAGTTGCTGGCTGACTTGCGACTCGAAAAAGCTGCTGACGGTGCGTTGCTGAAGCTCCTGGCTTCTGTGCCGTCGACATTCCGTCAGGGTGCGGAGCGGACACGCCAGCGTATTCATGTCGACGTCAGCGGGTGGTCCAGGCGCGAAGAGGCAGTGCCGTTTCTGCCGATCCTGCAGGAAGCACTTTGGTCGGAGCGCTATGTGCAAATCGCTTACGAACGCGGCGAGCATGGCGTGACGGTCCAACGTGTGATCGCGCCGTTTGGATTGGTAGCGAAGGGAAGTGTGTGGTATCTGGTCGGTGCTGTGGATGGACACGTGCGTAGTTATCGAGTGTCGCGCATCGCGCAGGCTGAAGTCCTGAACGAACGCGCCGCGATCCCTGAAGATTTCGACCTGGCGCAGTATTGGGAGCAGTCGTCGTCGGCATTCAAGGCGAACGTGCCGAACTACGTCGCAACGTTTTGGGTCTCACCGGAAGTTTGGCAACGATTGTGGTTTGCGGGACGTTTTGCGCGCGTCACCGAAACGGAAGAGTTTGACTCGCGCGGTTGGAGAAAAGCTGTGGTTGGTTTTGACGTTGAAGAGATGGCGTGTGAGTATGCGGTATCGTTTGGTCCATACCTTGAGGTTATCGAGCCCGTGTCGCTCCGTGAGAAGGTGATCACGATGGCGCAGGCGACGTTGGAGTTTTATCGACACTAATATGAGATTCGATACTTCAACACGTCCCTCGCTGTGGCCCTGGGCTTACATCATCGCTCTTGTTTACTTCACTTTACATCTCGTTACTTCAACTCGTTACGGCTACTTTCGAGACGCACTCTATTACCTCGCCTGTTCGGAGCACCTCGCCTTCGGTTACGTCGATCAACCACCGCTGATCGCAGTGCTCGGTTGGATCGCTCGACACACTTTAGGCACTTCACTACCAGCGTTGCTGTTCTGGCCTGCGCTCGCGGGCGCAGCACGCATCGTGCTGACTGCGGCATTCGCGCGTGAGCTTGGCGCCGGACGCTTCGGCATCGTACTGAGTGCGGTGCTCGCCGCCACGCCTGGAGTGTGGTGGGTAATCGATCACCAGTTTGCGATGAATAGTCTGGAGCCATTGTTCTGGGGTGGATGTGCTTACCTGGTCCTGCGTCTCATCAACACCGGCAATCCAAAACTGTGGCTCGCGTTCGGAGCGCTCGCCGGTATTGGCTTGCTAAACAAATATTCGATCGTGATCTTCGCCGCATCAATAATTGGCGGTCTTCTGCTCACGTCACAGCGCCGGCTGTTGTTCACGCCATGGCTGCTGCTCGGCGGCGTAATCGCTTTTCTCATCTTTCTGCCGAACCTCATTTGGAATATTCAAAACCACTGGCCATTTCTCGAACTGATGCGCAACGTTCGCGCCACTGGAAAAGACGTGGTACTTCCGCCCGGCAAATATCTTTTGCAACAGGTTCTGATGATGAACCCCGTGAGTTTTCCTTTCTGGTTTGGCGGGCTGCTGTTTTATTTCTTCTCTCGAGGTGCAGACAGGTATCGCGTGTTTGGATTCGCGTTTGTGATCGCGATCCTCATCTTCATGATCACGCATGGAAAGGATTACTACTCGGCGGCGGCGTACGTGATGCTGTTTCCGGCCGGCGCGCTCGCGACAGAAACGTTACTCGCAACGCGCCCGAAGCTAAAGACGATCTTGAGACCGGCGTGTTTCCTGTGGCTAATGCTTGGCGTGTTGCCGTTGCTGCCGCTGGTCTTGCCGGTGTTGCCGATAGAAACATTTCTGCGTTACCAGTCGCACCTTCCTTTCGAAGTTCCAAAAACCGAGCGCAGTTTTGTTGGCGAGACGTTGCCGCAGTATTACGCTGATGAATTTCCGTGGCCAGGTCTCGTTGAGGCCGTAGCGCGCGTCTATCATTCGCTGCCACCGGAAGAACAACAGCGAGCCGCGATCTACGGCACCAACTATGGCCAGGCAGCGGCAGTCGACTTCTTCGGACCGCAATACGGATTGCCAAAAGCCATCAGCGGTCATCAGAACTATTTTCTCTGGGGCCCGCGACACTACACCGGCGACATCATGATCCTTCTTGGCGAGGAAGAACGCGAAGCACGCAAGCACTTCGATTCAGTCACCGTAGCCGCCACGCTCAACAATCCGTACGCATATCGCTACGAGAACCGTCCTATCCTCCTGTGTCGCGGTTTGAAGTGGAACCTGCAAACTGATTGGTCGCGAGTGAAGCACTGGCGTTGAACAGACTACGCGTTGCCTTAAAGTCAGAAGTCATACCTGGGTCGGGTCAGTACCGAGACGCCGTAGCATCTGGTCGATGTCAGTAACAGAAATGTTCCAGGAATTTACATATTTGAGACTGACCCGGCGCTACCGCGTCTCGGTACTGACCCGATCCAACAGTGATTTCTGACTTTTGAGGTAAAGTCAGACTACGCAGCTGCGATTGTTAGAAATCCGTGAAATCTATCAACTGAAATTTCTTGACATCGAACTGCTTCGAGTCTAGTATCCGCTCGCTGCTCAGATTTCCCCGAGGTTCACCCGTCCCGACTTCTTTACGTTGTCACGGACTTACTCAGCAAGTTTAAACAGGGTGGTTCCTTACTCCGCGTGGATTTGTATCAACACGCGGCTCGCTCATGTTGGCCTACGGCCATCAAGGCGTACGTCTGCCCTGATGTCTTAGACCACCAGAGAGCACCCAATACTGAGTGAGGGGTTTGAGCTATGAAATCAGCAGGTGCTTTGCTGCTTGATGTTAGTGCTACGAATACCTTGAGCAGCGAATTACAAGGAATACTGGAAACCGCTTTTACAATCACCGTTCCCCCAAACCTGGCGCAAAAAATTTCGTCTTCTTCCGCCACTCTTGACGAGGAACTTACACAAATTGTCAGGCGTGCCGATGCGGGTTTGATTTTTCTGATCGTCGCGGAAGTCGCACTTGATGAGTCTCGCGATCTTCTCGCAGCGCTAAAGCGAATCGTGCCTGAAGTCCCGATCATCGTCGCGCTTGAACGATGTGATCCGGAGCAGGCTTTTGAACTACTTAGTGGAGCCGCGGACTTTGTCACTGCGCCATTCCAGTCGATCGACGTGTTGCCACGCGCCTGGAAAGCACTCAAGAATTTTTTAGGTGAAGACATTCCCGCCCAGGAAGATTCGCGCCAACAACAGTTTCGCCAGCTCATCGGACAGAGCCCGATTTTTCTACAACAAGCACAGAAGATCTCGCTCATCGCTTCGTGCGAGGCCAACGTGTTGATTGTCGGCGAAACGGGAACCGGCAAAGAGTTGTACGCGCGCGCGATTCACTACGGCAGCGCGCGTGCGGGCCGGCCTTTTATGCCGGTCAACTGCGGCGCGATCCCCGCGGAATTGGTGGAAAACGAACTATTCGGACACATACGTGGTGCGTATACGAGCGCTTCCAGTCTGCAGATCGGACTGATCGAAGAAGCGAACGGAGGCACGCTTTTTCTCGATGAGATCGACTGTCTACCGGTTCACGCGCAGGTGAAGTTGCTGCGCTTCCTTCAGGAAAAAGAATACCGTCCGCTTGGCTCGCCCAAAATAAAACAGGCGGATGTGCGCGTGGTGGCGGCAAGCAATCTGAATCTCGAAGAAGCAGTCGATACGGGCAAGGTGCGTCAGGATCTGTTTTATCGTCTGAACATCATCTCGTTGACTTTGCCGCCACTACGCGATCGTCGTGAAGATATTCCTTTACTAGCCCACCACTTCCTTGCCAGGTATTCGCGTGAGTTCGACAAGCAAGTCGAAGATTTTTCTGACGAAGCGATGAACGTGTTGATGGTCTACAGTTGGCCCGGCAACGTACGCGAGCTCGAACATGCTGTCGAACGCGCGGTGGTGATGTGTAACAAGCCGCAGATCCAGGCTGCTGATATCGTGCTGTCGAATCGGGCGCTGACTACTAAGCGGGAGTCGTTGCGGGAAGCGAAGGCGAAGGAGATCGAACGGTTTGAGAAAAACTACATTCAAGGCGTGCTCAGCGCCTGCCGTGGCAACATCACTCGCGCCGCGGAAATTTCTCAGAAGAACCGTCGCGCGTTTTGGCAGTTGATCCAGAAGTACCGGATCGACGTCAGCCGCTTCCGGCCCGCTTCGTAAAGTGGTCAAAACACAACTGAGGTAGGACATTTTTGTCCTGCTTCAGGTGCCACTTTTTGCCACCGCCGGTAAAATTTCTTAACAATAATTGAACAGTTCGCATGGTCTGACGATTGCTCTCAGTCGTGAGTGGAATCGGCGTTGAAGTGTGATGAGAGAACCAAGCGTAGCTGAAACTGTGCAAGCGATCCTGGATTACCTGCGCAAAAATCCAAAAGCGCAGGACACACAGGCGGGGATTCTTCACTGGTGGCTTACTGACTTGCCGGCAAAACCTCGCGACGCCACGGTCAGAGAAGCGCTCGACACATTGGTTCGGGATGGGTTCCTGGGCGAACACAAAGGCAAAGACGCGCAGATTTCTTACCGGATGAAAAAACCCCCGCCTTAATGCATCCACAGATTACGCAGATTAGATCCGGATTTTATCCGTGTCATCCGTGGCTAAAAACGCTGCGTAGCGAATGGTGGCCCTGGTAACTGCGAGTCGATCTGGTTCTTTTAAAGTTGGCGAGACGTTCAAAGATATCTGGTCGTTGGTGCGTTTCCACGTGCCGACGGGTCGACCGTCAACGATGACTATTGGACCAAGCAGGCCCGAGGTGGTTATTGATGGTTTGCCGTTGGTTCGAACATAGATTGGTTGGCGATCTTTGTAGGCCACTGTGTATTCGTCATACGCAGGCAGAAGATGAGCCGAATGCGTGGGCTTGGGCGTCTTTGCAGCCCGCGGGCTGAGGTAGACTTTTTCGTCGATCAACTCCTGCCTAAGATGGCGATCGACCAACCCCACGCCATGCCTCGCATCCGCGGCAGTCAAACCCGACCACCAGATGAAATCCTGCAACGTGGCTGGTCCATGACTGGTGAAATAACGTTGCGTGAGTTTTGCCAAACCCTCATCGCGCGTCAGTGTTTTGCTCGCGGGTACTCTTTCTTCAAGAAGCGCGTAGGTAAATTGCTTACCGATGCGCGGTCCACTGCACACAACGCCATCAAGTTCAGCACGCAGAAGAATATGCGCCATGCGCACGGTGTCGTCAGCAGCTATTCCAATTTGATTCAACACCTTCTTCAACGCCGAACGCGTCAGGTGTTTTCCGCCCTGCAGAGCCTTCGTCAGTGCTTTGTTCGATCGCTTGAGAGTCGCGTTATCGAGCTCGTACTTGCGATAGTTTGGTCCACATCTGACGTTTATACGTGGCCCCGTCAACTGTAGCAGCCAGCGAATATCGTCAGGCGCGACGAAGTGCCACGTCGGACGCATCAAGTGCGTGCGAAGTATTTGCCCATCATTGAAAGCCTCTTCAACGAGAGTATCCGTCGCCTTGCGCATTCTCAGCGCCAGCGCCCACTTCGCACCGTAGAAATCCTGCGCTTGCACGGCACCCAGCCAGCGCACTACGTCGACAGGTTTCCTGAACTCTGATGAAGACAGCTTGTGATTGTTGAGGCGTTGCGAAACAACGTCACGCATGGTTATCAAGTAGCGCTTTTGCTTCACGCAAGTCAACCGTGTCGAAACCTTCCGTGAAGCTGTTGTAGACGGGCGCGAGCAGCGCTCGTGCTTCTTCCTGCCTGCCCTGACGTTGATAGCGATGGGCGAGGCTCATTGCGGTGCGCAACTCCCACGACTTAGCCTGCTGCCGCCGCGCAATTCTAAGTGACTGATTGAAACACTCTTCATCGCCTGTAAGCTCGCCTTTGATGCGATAGATCTCCGCGAGATAGTTCTCATCCTGATTGCGTTGCGCGGTTTCAAGCGCTTCGTCCAACAAACGGAGCGCCTGCTCCGTTTCGCCGCTCTTCCCTAACGCCTCACCCAACAAAGTCAAAAAGTGCGGGTGAATTACTTTAGCGCCGGTTGCTTGATGAACGGCAAGCCCCTGGCGCATCTGTTCGATCCCTTCCTCACGAGAGCCCTGCTCAAACAGTGCCCATCCCCGCGTAATCTCGGCGTGCGCGTGGTACAGCGTCAAACGGTGTGTACGGTCAACCGCCAGCGCTGCCTCGGCTTGTTCCTGCGCTTGCCGCGGTTCGCGACGCAGTTGATGAACAGTCGCAGCAAAATAGCACGCGTATGCAAGACCGGGAGGTTCGCATAACTCGCGAGCGAGATCGATAGCTTCCTGGATGCGCGTTAAAGACTGATCCGGTTGACCGGATATCCAGAGTGCCCACGCCGCATAACATCGCATCGCCACTCCCGGGTTTTGCGCATAATAGAGCGAATCATTTCGATGCTGCTCAGGATTGAAAAGCAAAAGGGCCTTCTCAAAATGTTCGAGGGCCGGAGCGAGTTGGCCCATGTGTACTGAAGTGATCACCATCGCAAGGTGTCCTCGCATCGCGAGCCCCGCATACGGCAATCGTTCCGCAAGATCCAGAAACTCTTTGGCAATCTCCTGCGCTTTGCCTAACTCGGCCGTCGAAATATAAAACGCTCGCAGACCCCACAGCGCTTCTGAAATATCGGGGGTGTCGCCAATCTGCCGGCACAGTTCTCGCGCTCTTGTGTATACCTGGCCCACGCCCGGCGCCGCGTAACCCTGAGTAGCAATCAACGGGATTCCCAAAGTAAGTTGCAGGCAGAGCTCCTGGTTCGCGCGTTCAGCCTCTTTCGGCACTCGCTCGACGAGCTCCAGTCCTCGTTGGGCCAGCGTAGCGGCCTCCTGATAAGCAAATCGCCGGAGCGCGTTTTCAGCTGCTCTTTGCAAATACTTCGAAGCTCGCCTGTAGTCGCCGCCTCGCTCGAAGTGAACCGCGAGCTCTGCCGCGATTTCCCGCGCGCGTTCGCCAAAGACCTCTTCGCCCCGCGCTCCTATTCGTCGATGAAGCTCAACGCGTCTTGAAGGTGAAACGCGATCGTAAAGCACGTTCTGATAGAGCGCGTGAATGAAGCCGTAGCGGCCCACTATTTCTCCGTTAGGCAACACTTGAACACCGCAATCGTGAATAAATTGACGCTGGCGCGCGAGTCGATCGCAACGCGCTTCGACCGCCGCACAATCCTCTTCCAACGCAGCTACCACGGCGAGCGTGGAAAACTCCGCTCCAGCCAGGCTCGCCGCCTCGAGAGTGCGCGCATCTTCTGCATTGAGGTTGTCGAGCTGCTTCTCGATCATCTGCTTGATGCTGTCAGGCACTCCGACTTCAACTTTCTCGATTTCTACAACTAATTCCCAACTCCCTTCATGCTTGACGATCAATCCTTCCGTTAACAGGTATTCGACCGCGTTGACCATGAACAGCGGATTGCCTTCAGTGCGTTCGTGGATCAAACCAGCGAGCTCGTTTGGGAATCGATTACTCGGAAAAATGACGGACAAATACTTCTCGATTGCTTCCGCGCTGAGATAGTCGAGCGGCAACTCCTCGCATTGTTTCTTCGCAAGCAGCTCCTGTTTGACTGCTTTGAGTGGATGTCCACTCGCAATCAAGTCAGCAGTTCGATAAGTTCCGATCAACATCAGGTGCGCAGGTCGAACTCGCGTGGCGAGATACGAGATCAGATCGAGTGTCGAGTTGTCGCTCCAGTGCAGGTCTTCGAGTATGAGTACGAGAGGCTGTTCGGATGTCAGCACCTCCAGTGCCTCACCCATCTCTCGCAACATTCGCTCGCGCGTCGCGCCCAACACTTCACGACTCAACGCCTCGCGCTCGGCGGCACTCAACAGCGCGGGCATTTGCAGCAGCCACATGGGCGCGTGCGCACGCAATACGTCAACAACCTTTTGATCCTCTCGACCGAGATCGGCCATGGCGTCGAGAATGGGCAGGTAAGCTTCATTGGTGCCGTATTGTTCGAGGCATTGTCCGCGGCCGATTCTTATGTTGTGATCGAAAGCGAGATAGCGAGCGAACGTGTCGACCAGGGCGGTCTTGCCGATGCCTGGTTCGCCAGTGACAAATACGATCTGTCGTTCGCCTTGCAGGATCTTTTCAAGAGAGCTTCGCATTCGCGAGAGCACCTCGTTGCGTCCGACAAACCCGAGTGGCTGGACGTCATCGCGCGGCCGCGGAGTTGTGCTTATCCCCGGCAGTTGCGCGGCGTTTGCGAGGTTCCCGATAAATCGATAGCCCCGACGGTGCGCCGTTTCGATAAAGAGTGGGGCTTTGGGGTCGTCGTCAAGCGCGTCGCGCAATTGGCGAATTGTGACTTTCAGAACTGCGTCGGTGACAAAAGTTTCCGGCCAGACGTTCGCGAGGAGCTCCTCTTTCGTGACGAGGTGTCCGGAACGCTCGACGAGCTGATTGAGTACGGCATAAGCCTTGGGCCGAAGCTTGATTACTTCCGATCCGCGCCACAGACACTCGTTGGACCGGTCCAGGCAAAACGGTTCGAAGACTATGCAGTTGTCACCGCGCACTCCCCCGTGCATGTGGGGTATTCTCCATCCTTGCCGGAGTAAAGTCTATTAACCACTCATTACCGAAAGGTTACCAGACATTTACGACAACTTTATGACTCTCCAAGTGGGCTCCCATATTGTTAACGCGTAGAAAAGGAGAATTTATGAGCAAACGTAGTGATGCCCTCGCAATGCGCCTGGAACAGGGTGCCCGCGCACTGGGCGATTTTGCCGCCAGCCTGTCCGAAGCTGAGTGGCAAACCCGCGTTCCGCACGACGGGCGCAAAATCGGTGTTGTCGTGAATCATGTCGCCACTGTTTATCCGCTGGAGGTGCAGTTGGCCCAGGCGGTAGCGGCAGGGAATCCGGTAGTTGACCTTACCGGGGAAGCGATAAACAAGATGAATGCCGATCACGCTATTAAAAACGACGAGGTCACGCGCGAAGCGACTCTGGAATTGCTGCGTCGCAACAGTGCTGACGCTGCAACTGCGATACGAGATCTGACTGATGACGAGCTGGATCAGGCGGTGCCGGTGTCGCTTTACGGCGATGCGACGCTGACGTGCCAGTTTGTGCTCGAGGATCACGCGGTGCGTCATAGCTATCACCATCTCGCGCGCATACGCGCGGCATTAAACAAATAAATTAGCCACAGATGAACGCAGATCAGTGTGAATCGATTTGCACAGATCTGCGTTTATCCGTGGTCTAAACGTTACCGAACAATTACCGCATGTTTATGACTCCCTTGACTCGCTAACACTATTCTCCTTGTCGTTGCAGGAATACGCAAAAATAGCGGAACGAAGAAAGGGAGTTATATGAAGAAGCAAGTTGTAAGAACGTTGACGATGATCGGGTTGGTGGTGGCGATGGGTGTGATGGTTGGGTCGGCACAGGCTCAATCACTGTCGAACAGGATGCGAATAAACATTCCGTTTGAGTTCAGCGTGGGCGATAGCAAGCTTCCGGCCGGCGAGTATTCAATCGGCCGCGCTCAGCCGTCCTCAGGCGATACTGTGCTACAGATTAGCAACGTGAAACATCCCGAGTCGGTGCTTCCGTTGACGAATGCGGCGCAGAGTCTGAATCCGAAGGATGTGGACACGCTGGTGTTTCATCGCTACGGCGATCAGTACTTTCTGTATCAGGTGTGGCCTGCGGGCGGTACCTATGGAAGAGAATTAGTGAAGTCGCACAACGAGCGTGAGCTCCAGCGAAAGACACTTTACGAAGTGGTACAAGTCGGGAATTAAAAACCTGACGGTGCAACTGTAGGGGCGGCACTCCGTGGCCGCCCGTGATCGGAAACATGCGCGATTCTTAAGACGGGCGGCCACAGAGTGCCGCCCCTACAGTTTTACCTTTACGTATCCGAACGCCAGACTGCCGGATGAAGAACCGTTGAAGATGTAAGGCTGGTGGCCGGTTTCGTTAGCGTAAGCTTTCGCGATCCTGTCGATGGCTGCGTGTGAGCTCTGATTGCCGAGGACAGCGACAGTGCCACCGCTGCCACCGCCAGTAATCTTTGCACCGAATAAACCATCTTCTTTACGCACCAGGTCGACGAGCAAGTCAGTGCCTTCCGAGTTGAGGCCCAGGGCCGTGTAACTCTGATGCGACGCATACATCAATTCGCCTAGCTCTTCGAAATGCATTTCTGCCTTGAGTAAATCGACGAAGCGCAGCACGCGTGCGTTCTCATAGATCGGATGAGCTGTCGGGAGCCTGACGGCGTATTCACGATGTGGATGGATCGACGTTACTGGATCCGACGTGCCTTTGTAGCGTGCTAAAAACTCTTCACCTGACATGCGCTCAGGCAGTCGAGCAGCGTATTTGTTCTCGAACACAGCGGGCGAGATGTTTGCCAGGTATGTGTCTTCGCCAATGATCCGGTGGCCCATAAATGCGCCCGCGCGAACCGAGCCATAATCGGAGCCGCCCACGGAGTGGCGAATACCGGAGTCGATGCCCCAGAGCTTCAGTTGCAGCGGCAGGGCAATCATGTTTTTGATTTCGGCGGGTTGACAGAGTAGCGCCAGCAGCCGATCGCGCTCTCCGAATACCGCAGTCATTTGATCCATTACGCCACACGGCGCGCCTACCACCATGTTTTCAACTCGCTGGCTGAACAGTGCTACGTCGCGTGGTTCGACTTCTATGTTGAATGCTTTAGTGACGGCTTCCATCACCGCGACTTCGAGCGCCGCTGACGAACTCACGCCCTTACCTGGTGGCACTCGCGACGAGATCAGGATGTTTGCGCCGGACGTGAAGCGGATGCCGCGTTCATGCCTAAGCACTAGAAACACGCCGGCTACATACGCGGCCCACCCATCTTGCTGAAAAAGGCTCCGCGCCTCTTCGTAATCGCTTTCGAGGTCGTGCAGTGACATTGAAAACGACGAATGGTGTGGTTCGTCGTCTAACAATGTGACGATGTTGAGTTGTAGTTCCGTATTCAACTGAATCGCGGCGAAGGTCGCTTCCGCGATGGGTAGTTCCAAAACGAGCGAACCGGAGTAGTCAGCGATACCACCCATAACGTCGAGCCGTCCGGGTGCGCGAGTGACGATCAGCTCTTGTTCCGGATCGAATAATTCGCGGGCGCGAGCGAAAGGATGCTCGTCGAGTGTGGTGAGGAGATCGATAAAGCCTTGCACGTCCGGATACATCTCAGTTTATGTGCCTTTTTGTGGCTTTAACCCGTGCCTGAGCAGCGCTGCTTGCAGAAGGGGCTCAATGCCGTGACGGATGCGTTCGTTTGCATAGCCGGCCCAACTAACATCCGGATCCACTGCCAACGGTGCTTTGAGAGGGCCGCCGTCAACGTCTGTAACAAACACTCCTGCTTCACGCGCAATCAGTTCGGTACAGAGATCATAAGGATGACAGCACAACGATCTCGGCAATCCACGTTCGGTTGTAACCGACTCCATACACGCACGCAGATCGGCGACGAAGCGATCATGTCCGGCCATCAGTTCGTAAAGTTGACCGCCCGAAGAAGTGTATTGATCTTCGAAGCACAGCGCTTTGCCCGGTAGCGGTGGACCAAGCGCTCCCGCAACGATCTCGTCGTCAATGGCAGCCAGTACGTCTCGAACTCCAGGGAAGAAGCGAACTATTTGTGCGTATCCCTGCGCGATGTTGTTTGCGGTTGAAGGCTGTAGTCGAAAAGCTGATTGCTCGCCGGTTAGGCGGTTGAATCGTTCAGCATTAGCGCCTTCGCCTCGGAAGGCCCAAAGAACGTCGGAAAGATGTTGTTTGACAAGCGGTATCTCGGTCTGCACAGCGAGCTCGATATCGTTCAGCGTTGTACCTGGGCCACGATTTGGCGCCACGCCCGTGAGTACCCAACCGCTGCGTTTCTGGTACATCAAACCGCGCGTGCCATCGATTGGATCCACGATGATCCGCCACACGACGTCAGTTTCAGCGGTCCCGCGCGGCAAAACAATCTCACCATCTTCCAAGCCCTCAGCAACGAGCAACACCGGTGCAATCGGCGCCACTTCATGCTCAAAGAATTCGATCAGCACTTCTTCGCTGACGCGGTCGAGTGCGAAGATCGTATCGCCTTCCTGCTCGCTCACGACTTTTGCCATCTCGCCCAATGTCGCGCGTTCACAGGCCTCTACCACGACTGCACGAATCTTCTCGTGCAACTTACGCACTGGCTCAAGCAGCTCTCGAATGTCGCTCATGTTTGTTTGTAATGGATGTTGGACAGAGCGCGCAGCTCCGCGGCTTTCTCATCCGGTGAAGTGTCGCTCAGGAAATTCCCGCCGCCGATTTCCGGCCCGGCGAGAAATTTCAAGAGGTTTGGCTTCCGCAGCGGTGGATGAAACTCGATGTGGAAATGGAAACCACTGTGATCGTCGCCGTCTGTCGGCGCCTGGTGCAACGGCATGACGTATGGAAAAGGCATTTGCCAGAGGTTGTCGAACCTCACGAGCACATCCTTCAACACGCTCGCAAAGTCGCGCATCTCGTTGGCGGAGAGCGTCGCAAGACTCGGGTGTGTTGCTTTCGGCGCGACAAAAACCTCGTAAGCATAACGCGCAAAGTACGGCAGGAAAGCAATGGCGCTTTCGTTTTCCGCAATGATGCGCGTGCCGGATTGTTGTTCCGCCGCGATGATGTCCTGGAAAAGCACGCGACCGGTCTCCGCAAGATAGCGCTGGCTCACGCGCGCCTCAGTTTCAATTGTCCTGAAGACAAAGTTAGTAGCGTAGATCTGGCAATGCGGATGCGGATTAGACACGCCGACGACTTCGCCTTTGTTTTCGAAGATTAGTACGTGATTGATGTCTGCACGGCGCCCGAGCTCCTCGTACTGTTCGCGCCAGACGTCCAGCAGTTGCTGAGTCTCGTCAACAGTGAGTTCGGCCAGAGTCAGATTGTGTTTGGGGCTGTAGCAAACTACGCGCGCAATGCCCTGCGCTGGACGGCTGCGATAGATGTCGCTGTGCGGTTCCGTTGTAGACGGCGCTTCAAGTGACACGCACGGATGATCGTTGTCAAAAACAAAAGTCTGCTCGTACTGCGGATTCACTGCGCCACTAACGCGCGAGTTTCCGGGACAGAGATAACAGTCGGGCACGTGCGACGGCAACGTTGATTCTTCACGCACAACCGTGCCGCCACTCCACGGACGGTCCTGCCGGTGTGCAGCGATTATCACCCATTCCTCTCGCAGCGGATGCCAGCGTTCTTCCCAGGTCATAGTCTAAAGTCTCACTCTTAGCCACAAAAAGGCACAAAAGGCACAAAAAAGAAGAACCAAAAATGAAGATCAGAACTGAAGAATAGAACAAGTCAGGAAGAGGGGCTTGCCCC
>DATENQ010000170.1:0-8610 GCA_035275005.1 Pyrinomonadaceae bacterium
CATCAGCGACAAGCATCGCAAGTCACACCTGGCCATGGTCGTCAGCAGCGGCTTGCAGGAATTCAGGGCCCACGAAGCGTCGACTGACATTTCGGGCGATGAGATTGAGGCTTCGAAGCGTGCGCTGCAACGAGCCATCGCAATCAAGACCGCTGAATTCAAACGTGGTCTCTCTGGTCTTGCGACCATCGGTTCCACTGCTCCGTTCGTGGGTCTGTTCGGAACGGTGTTCGGCATCATCAACGCGTTCCGCGGCATGAAGAACGCGGAATCGGCCGGTATCGCGGCTGTGGCCGGCGGTATTTCGGAAGCGTTGTTTACCACCGCGCTCGGACTGCTCGTGGCAGTGCCGGCGGTGTGGCTGTTCAACTACTTCACCGGTAAAGTCGATGGCTTTGTCGTCGAGATGGACAACTCGGCTTCAGAACTCGTCGACTACTTCATCAAGAACCGCACGAAGCAGTTGAAGGCGTAAAAGCGGGTAAAGCAGAAACGCCGGATGAGTTATCCGCCGCTGAGTTACTTTGTTAGTGCGGTTAGCGCTCCGGCGTTACGGGCTGAAGCAAAGGAGATTTGTTATGGGAATGTCAGGTGGAGGCGGCGGGGGCGGCCTACAGTCAGAGATTAACGTCACCCCGATGGTCGACATCATGCTGGTGTTGCTGATCATCTTCATGGTGGTCACACCGTTCCTGCAGCAGGGCATTACAGTTGCGCTGCCGAAGAACATGACCAACCCGGACGTCGACCCGAATATTATCAAGGAGTCGTCGGTCGTTATCTCTATACCCAACGACGGTGAGTACTATCTTGGCAAAGAGAAACTCGCACGCGAGCAGTTAACGGACAAGGTAGACGCGATGCTCAAAAAGATTAAGAACGAGCAGGACAAGATCGTCTACATCAAGAGCGGCGTTGGCGTCAGCTATGGCGACGTGGTCAACGTTATCAATGAGGTCCGAAAACTGGGGGTCGACAAGATCGGGCTCGTAGCCGACAAGAAGAAGGGCGGAGCCGCGGCGAAAGCAACGACGTAGGTGTTTTAAGAACGAGGAGAAACTCAGAATGTCGATGGGTGATAGCCATTTAGAGAAACGAAGCACTACTACGGCCCAGCCATATATTAACGTCACTCCTTTGATTGACGTTTTGCTGGTGCTGCTGATTATTTTCATGGTCGTCACGCCTTTGAAGCCAAGCCGCTTCAAGGCTGACATTCCGACCCAGCGGGATCCTAATGAAGACCTGAGCAAACTAAAGCCAAATCCGCTGACTTTAGTTGTATCGATCGCGAATGATTTATCGATCAAGTTGAATCAGGACAACATGGGTTCGGTGAATGACACCACCCCACTGTCTAACAAGCTGGTCCAGGTATTCAAGGAGCGCAAAGAGACGCGTGCTTACAAGGTAGGCATGGAAACCTCTAACGTTAGCGAAGACGAGAAGATTGAGAAGACGGTCTTTGTGAAAGCACCAAGAGCGTTGAAGTACGGTGAGGTCGTAAAAGTCATCGACGCGATTAAGGGAGCAGGCGCGAGTCCGGTCGGATTGCAAGTGGACGATCTTCCTCAGTAAATAATGGATCGGCGCGGCCGATCTTATTAAATTGGAGTCACGTATAAATGAAACTCTCTCTGACCAGGATCGCAATTGTTTTTGTGGCGGTCCTTGTTTTGGCGGTTCTTGTTATCGGTAGCTCCGGATGCGGAGTTATTAATCGGATCAGGGCCAAGAACCAGTTAAACGAGGCCGCGCGTTCGTACCGCGAAGGTAGATTCGCGGAGGCGGAACAGCATTCGAGAGAAGCTGCGGAGTTGGATCCGAATAACAAGACTGCCCCGATGTTTATTGCTCGCACGATTCATGCCCAGTACCGTCCGGGCGTGCAGAGTCCCGACAATGTTGCCAAAGCGCAACAGGCAATCGAGGCGTATCAGCAGCTCCTCGCTAAGAACCCACAGGACGACGAAGCTTACAAGGCCATTGCTTATCTCTACGAGTCGATTAAGGAATACGACAAGTTGAAACAATGGATCTCCGGACGCGCGACCAACGAATCCGTCGACCCGGAGAAGAGAGCCGAGGCTTACGTCGTGCTCGCCAGCAAGGATTGGGATTGTTCTTTCAAGATTACTGAGCTGCCCACTAACAAGACGACTACAATCGATCCGTCCAATAACAAGGCAACAGTCTCCTACAAGAAGCCGAAGGAGCAGAAAGATTTCGATCAGGCGCAGATGTGCGTGAAGCAGGGTTTGACGGAAGCTGAAAACGCCATCAGGTTTGATCCGAATAACGAGTCGGCCTGGTCTTACAAGACCAACCTGCTGCTCGAAGCGTCGAAGCTTGCGGAGATGGACGGCCAGACGGAACAGAAGGCTTCGTATCAAAAGGATTATGAAGCTGCTCTGAAGCGCACGACTGAATTGAGTGTCGCGGCCCAGAAGCGCAAGGAAGAGGAAGCGAAACAGTCAGCTTCCCCACCAAAGGGCTAACAGGCCTAAAACAGTTTCACGCAAAGACGCAAAGATGCAAAGGTATGAGTTTCCTTTGCATCTTTGCGTCTTTGCGTGAAACTGCTCTTTGGCTTCTTTTTGTTATAATTTCTCCTGGAAATTGATGATCCGGATCGAAGACATCGTCGAGAAAGTCGCCACCAATCATCCTCAGGCAGATCTCGATCTGCTGCGGCGCGCTTACCTGTTTTCTGCCAAGGAACACAAAGGCCAGAAGCGCGCCTCGGGTGAGTCGTACCTCGTCCACCCGCTCGAAGTCGCGAACATTCTCGCCGATATGAAGCTTGACGAAGTGTCAGTGGCCACCGGCCTGCTGCACGACGTCGTGGAAGACACGCTCGTGGATCTCGACACGATCCGTCGTTACTTCGGTGAAGAGATAACACACCTCGTTGACGGTCTCACCAAGATCGCACAGATCAGCAATATCTCGCGCGAAGAACAGCAGGCGGAAAACGTTCGCAAGATGTTGCTGGCAATGGTCGACGACGTGCGCGTCGTGCTCGTAAAACTAGCCGACCGTTTGCACAACATGCGCACGCTCCAGTACCTGAACCCGGAGAAGCGCAAGCGCATCGCTGAAGAGACGATGGAAATCTTCGCGCCCATCGCGCACCGCCTGGGCATGGGTAAACTGCGCGGCGAGCTCGAGGATCTCGCGTTTCGACATCTCCATCCCGACGATTATCGCGAGCTGGCAGAGCAACTCGAAAAACGACGTCCTGAGAACGAAGCGTTCCTGAAGGGCGTCACTGCTCGTATCGAAGAAAAGATGAACGAGGCGGAAGTGCCGTTTGTCCTCGTCGAAGGCCGCGTGAAGCGACTCTATTCGATCTGGAAAAAACTGCGCGCGCAAAAGATCACTCTCGATCAGGTTTACGATCTCGTCGCGGCCAGGATCATCACGCCGAATGAAGTGCGTCACTGCTACGCGGCCCTTGGCGTGGTCCATAACAACTGGAAGCCTGTCCCCGGCCGTATCAAAGACTGGATCGCGACCCCGCGCGACAATCTTTACCAGTCGCTGCACACTTCGGTAATCGGTTCCAACCTGCAATCGTTTGAGGTCCAGATCCGCACTGAGGAAATGCACCAGGTCGCGGAAGAAGGCGTCGCCGCACACTGGAAATACAAGGAAGGGAAGCGCGGCGCTCGCGACGACGATCAGGCTTTGCAGGCGCTGCGATCCCTCGTCGAGTGGACGCAGGAAGTAAAAGACTCGAAAGACTTTCTCGACTCGCTCAAGCTCGATCTCTATCCGAAGGACGTGTATGCGTTCACGCCCATGGGCAAGGTCATTCAGCTACCGCGCGGCGCTACGCCGGTCGACTTCGCTTACATGATTCACTCCGAAGTTGGTAACACCTGTACCGGCGCGCGCATCAATGGGCGCATGGTCCCGCTTCGCACACAGATTCAGAATGGCGATGTCGTCGAGATCATTACTGCCGCGAATTCACATCCGTCGCGCGATTGGTTGAATTTCATCGTCACGTCGCGCGCGCGCAATCGCGTTCGTCACTGGGTCTCGGAACAACAACGAACCGAATCGATCGAGATCGGCAGAAAGCTGTTCGAAAAGGAAGCCTCGCGTTTTCAGCTTTCGCCGAAGAAGGTGCTCAGCGACACTGACAAGGACATGAAACGCGTCGCCATGGACTATGGGTATGGTCGCGTCGACGATCTGCTGGCCGGGATCGGTTACGGCAAGCTCGTGCCGCGCAACATTATCGCCAAGTATCTTGGACCAGAACAGTTTGAACAGCTTGACAAGCAGAAGGAATCACGGCTCCGCAGCAGTGTGCGCGCAGTCAAACGCCTGATTCGTTTAGGGGACGATTCGATCGTCGTGCGCGGCATTGATGATTTGATGGTGACGCGCGCGCGTTGCTGCAATCCGCTGCACGGCGAAGACATCATTGGTTATGTGACTCGTGGCAAAGGAGTCGCCGTACACACCACGCGCTGCAAGAACGTTACGCAGTTGATGGTGAATCGCGAGCGGATCGTGGAAGTGGAATGGGCCGGACGGCCGGAGAAGACAGCCTATGCAGTCAAGCTTCTCGCAATCACTGAAAACCGCACTGGCATGATTGCGGGCATCACCGGCGCCATCTCCGACATGAAAACCGGTATTCGGGACGCGCGTGCCTCCGTGGCCTCGGACGAGCGCGGCCATATCGAAGTGACCGTGGAAGTCTTCGACGTTAAGCACCTCGACCGCGTAATCGGTTCGATCAAAGGCGTCCCTGGCGTACTGGACGTCGAGCGCCTCCAGGGGGTCGCCTGATTCGGGTCTTTGTGACTTAGTGGTTAAGTCTGCTAAAATGCGCCCTTTGTTTTGAGGCGTTTATTCCTTTGAGACAACGTATCCAAACTGAAAATGCTCCGGCAGCCATCGGCCCGTATTCGCAGGCGATTAAGGCAGGCGGATTTGTGTTCGTTTCGGGTCAGGTTGGGTTTGATCCGCAGACTGGTCAATTCGTGGCCGGAGGAATTGCGGAACAAACCGAGCAGGTTTTGAAGAACCTGTCAGCCGTACTGGAGGCGGCCGGCAGTAGTCTCGATCAAGTGGTAAAAACCACCGTTTTTCTGGCGGACATGAAAGAGTTTGCTGAGATGAACGAGGTTTATGCGAGGTACTTTTCGGAACCGCCGCCGGCGAGGGCTACGGTTGCTGCCGCTGGTTTGCCGCGCGATGCCAGGGTTGAAATAGAGGTAGTAGCCTTAGTTTCCGAATAAAACCGGCGCCCTTCTACAGAAGAAAGCGCCGGTTAGAGGTTGATTGAAAACGCGGGTTCGAGGCTCACGCAGCCTTCGAGACTTTACCCGCCTTGATGCAAGTCGTACAGACTTTCATGCGGCGCGCGCCACCCTGCGGTTTTTGCACGCGAATGGACTGTAGATTCGGATCAAAGCGTCGCGGGGTGCGATTATTCGCGTGCGATACATTGTTGCCGAATTGAGGTCCTTTACCGCAGACTTCGCAACGTTTGGCCATTTTTTTCAACCTCCAGAAGTTCTTAGGTTTCTTTACCGGCGTTCCCGGCATCATACGGACTGTTGTCTTGCCGTAATCAGAAACCAAGTTTTATAGCAAACGCTTTTCCGGGTCGTCAAGCAGTGCGAACCCGGAAGAGTTTGATTAGTGTTAAAGGAGCAGAGTTAAAGTGCGCAACGCAAAAGTTCTTGTCGTTATTTGTTTGGTGGCTGCGGGCCTCATCCTGAGTGGATGTGCCTCGAGTGGTTCGGAGACGAAAGACAGCATGGTGGCGGCGACTGTTAATGGCCGCAACATCATGCTTTCCGAGGTTGAGCGCCAGGTCAGCCAACAGGCCGGTGGCAACACGTCCTCTTTGAATCAGCTGCAAATGGCCCAGGCTCGTTTGCAGGTGCTCAGCGGCCTCATCCAGCGCGAAGTGTTGTTTCAGCGCGCCGAAAGAGAGAAGGTCCTTCCGACCGATGCACAGATTGAAGGGGCTATCGCTACACAGAAACAGAACAGCGGCATGACCGCGGAAGACTTCGACAAGAGCCTCAAGGCTCAGAACATGTCGATGGAGACCCTGCGCGAAGAAGCTCGCAAGGATCTCGCGATTGCTGCGCTCCAGGATAAATACAACGGAAAGATCAACATCAGCGATCGTGAAGTTGAAGACTACTACCAGGCCAACAAGCAGCTCTTTAAGAACGAGCGTGGCGTTGCGCTGGCGATGATCGTGGTGGACCCCGCGGACAACAGCAGCACCGGAATCACTGACGACGCCAAGAACGAAGCCGACGCGAAGATCAAAATCGACAACATCTATCAGCAACTCCAGGGCAAAGCAGACTTCGCCACTGTTGCTCGCGCCAAGAGCGAGGAAGTCAACAGCCTTCGCGCCGGCGGCGATGTCGGGTTTGCGACTGAACAGGATCTGCGGAATAACAACTTCCCACCGGATTTGGTTGCCCAGTTCTTCGGCCCGATGCAGGTTGGTGATTACACGCAACCGGTGCGCTTTGGCGGCAGCGGCAAGTGGTACATCTTCAAGCTCGCCGAGAAGCGACTCGCAACGGAGAATCTGACGTTGGAGGCTCCGGGCGTTCGCCAGCAGATCACGCAGGGACTGACCAACCAGCGCAAGCAGATTCTTAATGCCGCGTTGCTGGAGACGGCGATAAACGAAGCCAAGATCGTAAATCATCTGGCTGCGAACATGCTGAACAATCCGGGTAACCTTGGTTTGCGTCCGGCTGCGGAAGGCGCGGCGCCTGCTTCGACGCCAACTCAGGCACCTGCTTCAAGTCCGGCAGCGACCACCAGTTCACCTGTAACAGTGAAGCCTGCGGCATCACCGACAAAGTAGTAAATTTAGCCACGGATCTCACGGATTAAAAACACGGATCAGCGCTGATCCGTGTTTTTAATCCGTGAAAATCTGTGGCTTAACTCTATGTTGTTTCGACTCTCAGAAGTTCATAAGTCTTACGGCGTTCAGGACGTCCTGCGCGGCGCCTCACTCCAGGTGAACGCCGGCGAACACGTCGGACTCGTCGGTCGAAACGGCGCCGGCAAGAGCACGATCTTCCGTCTCGTCCGAGGTGAAGAAACAGCGGACCGTGGTGACGTTGTGCGCTCGCGCAACATGAAGCTGGGCCTCCTGGACCAGCACGTTCATTTCGAACCAGGCTCGACGGTCCACGAGTCTGCGCTGGCTGCCTTTGGTCGCCTGCAACAGATCGAACACGAGATGCACGAGCTGGAGCATCGCATGGCAGATGCCGGCGACGATCTGGAAAAAGTCCTCGAGCGCTACAGCGATCTGCAACACGAGTTCGAACACGAGGGCGGTTTCGAATACGCCGCCCGTGCTGAAGCCATTCTCCAGGGGCTCGGATTTGAACGCGACATGTGGTCGCTCGAAACGGAAAAACTTTCCGGTGGCCAGCAGAATCGACTCGGCCTCGCCTGTTTGCTTCTCGCGGCGCCGGATGTTTTGTTGCTGGACGAGCCCACCAACCATCTCGATGTAAACGCGGTCGAGTGGCTGGAAGAGTTTTTACAGGGATACGAGGCAGCTTATGTGATTGTCAGCCATGATCGTTACTTCCTCGATCGCTGTTGCCGCCGCATCGTCGAGCTCGAAAACGGACGTGCCTCAAGTTATACCGGAAACTATTCCGACTATCTCGTCGAGCGTGAGGAGCGTCGCGAAGCTCAGCAACGCGCTTACGACAATCAGCAGCATTTGATTGCCAAGACTGAAGAGTTCATCCGTCGAAACATCGCGGGACAAAAGACGAAGCAAGCTAAGTCGCGCCGCAAGATGCTGGCGAAGCTCGAGCGCATTGACGCTGTGCGCAAGGACCAGTCGTCGGGCGATTTTCGTCTGCAGGCGATCGAGCGCACGGGGAACCACGTTTTGACTGTTAACGAGCTCTCGATCGGTTATCCCGGCAAGCTGCTGGCGAATGATATCTCGTTCATACTGCGGCGTGGTGAGTGTCTCGGCATCATTGGTCCAAACGGTTCGGGCAAGACGACTTTCCTGAGAACGATCCTGAACAAGCTTGTGCCTCTTGGCGGTGAGATTCGCTGGGGTACGAAAGTTCAGATTGGTTATTACGCTCAGCAGCTCGACGATCTCGACGATCGTAACGAGATCATCATGGAGTTGCGCCGTGTCGCGCCTTCGAGTGCGACGGCCGGCGAGTTACGTTCGTTCCTCGCGAAATTCTTGTTTACCGGCGACGATGTTTACAAGCACGTCAGGGATCTCTCAGGTGGTGAGAAGGGAAGGCTTGCACTGGCGAAGTTAATTTACTCGCGTGTAAACGTGCTTGTGCTCGACGAGCCGACCAACCACCTCGACATACCTTCGCGTGAAGCACTCGAAGAAGCGTTGTCCGCGTATGAAGGAACGATTGTCACGATCAGTCACGATCGATACTTTCTCGATCGCGTCGCGACACAGATCCTGGCGTTGGATGGTCTGGGCGGCGCCGAACATTACGACGGCGACTACACCGAGTATCACGATTGGAAACTGGGCCGGCGCGAGTCTGCCGCTCCAATCATTGCCGTCGAGGAAAATCTTGTAAGCATCGC
>DATENQ010000171.1:0-5789 GCA_035275005.1 Pyrinomonadaceae bacterium
AGAAAGAGGGGCTTGCCCCCGCTCTCCCCAACAGCGGGGGCAAGCCCCTCTTCCTGACTTGTTACATCCAAGGTGAGCGCTCTAAGCCCGAGCGCTCTGCACGCCCGTGAGTTTCTTCAGGCGATCCTCAACCATGTTCCAGGCAATGTTTGAGAAGAACGCTTCGATATATTTCGGTCGCTCGGCAGGTTTGTAGTCGAGCAGGAACGCGTGCTCCCAGACGTCCATCACCAGGATCGGCACAAAGCCCGCGACGTTCCCGGTTTCGTGCAGCGTGATCCAGTGGTTTGAGAGCCGCCCATTAGAAGGATTCTGGTAACAGATGGCCCAACCCACACCGCGCATCTTTCCAATTCCGACAAAATCAGCTTTCCAAATATCGTAACTGCCAAACGATGTTTCCGCGGCTTTCGCAAACTGCGATGTCTGCACCGGGTCGCCGGTGCCGCCACCTTTTTGCAGGTTGTCGAAATAATATTCGTGAAGGACCATGCCGTTGTATTCGAATCCGAGTCGCCGCGTAAGCTCGGAGTAAGCAGGCATCTCTTCCTGATCGACGTTTCCGTCCTTGATGAAGTCCGAAATCCTCTCGGTCAGATTGTTAGTTTCTTTGACGTAGCCTTCATAGAGTTTGAAGTGCATTTCCAGGGTTTTATCCGAAATCCCCTTGAGACCGCTGAGATTGAACTGGCGTGCTTTATAAGAGCCCGTTGTACTCATATCTACCTCCTATTCACTTGTGTCGATGATTGAGAATATGACGCGGAGGTATGGCAAATACGTTGTGAGGCTGGTGATTTAGTATTGCAGCCACAGATGAACGAGGATGATCGCAGATCCAATCTGCGTTTATCCGCGTTCATCTGCGGCTAACTATCTTATTTGCCCAAAATTACCCAATCGCCGTGCGAGGTGCCCATGAAGAGCAGCAGCGGCAGCGATAGCCACGTGTTGGTTCGCGAAGCTATGAAAGCCTGGCGTGCCAGTTCAGGCGGAGCCGCTGGACCTGTGCCGGCGGTGGCAGCAAGAATACGTTTGTTGTTGGGCCAGATGATGCCCCAAACATTCAGCATCATCACGATGCCGTAAGCGCCACCGATGCCGATTGAATACGTTTTGTTGCTGGCGAAGTGGTCGTTCCCGACGTTAAACACCGACGTGAAGAACATGACGAGTCCATACGTGAAGAGCGCCACCAGCATGAACATCACAATCGCAAACACGCGACCGTCTTTTATAACTGCCGGAACTTTCTTGATCAGCAGAAACTCGATCGCAAACAGAACTATCGGATATAGCAACCACATCACCAGTACATACCAGATGTTTACATTCCCGTGTCCGATGTTGTTGGCGTTGGTTACGTCAGCTTTGAGGATCACCATTGCGTAGTACATCAAACCGGCGAGAACGGTGATCACCGCTCCCCAGCGAAAGTACCAAAGCGCGCGGCCCAGCAGGTCAGGGTTGACCTTCTTCTTGGTGTCGGCATCGATGCCCTTCTGGAACGGAACATTTACGAGATTGAAGAAATAGAGCAGGCCTATCCAGGTGATTCCGGCAACGAAGTGCAACCAGCGCAATAGGATTCGCCAGAGTTCGTCACCGTCGGGAGTATTAAAAACACCCTGAAGCATAGCCAGACTGATGGGGAGATGAGCAGTTGACTCAATTAACATAAGTCCTCCGTGTTGAAAGCCTGGAATTACACGCGGAGATTACACCTAGACCAAGCCGCGGCGCAATCATTCGTCGAGCGGTCGTGGACCCGGATCGATGCCGCGCACGCTGGCCTGATTGACCACTCGAACTTTCAAATCGCTGTTGACGTGAATCTGACAGGAGAGACGGACGTTGGGCGCCAATTCAGATTCCATTGCCAGACGGTTTTGCTCGAGCTCGCCCATAGGCGGCGGATCCCCTTCGAGAACTTCAACCCGGCAGGTAGTACAGCGTGCATTGCCGCCGCAGCGGTGAAGAATGTCTATGCCTGCGTCTTCGAGTACGAGAACGAGTTTCTTTCCATCGGGGGCTTCAGTTTCGACGAGACCGTTGGCAGTTTCGGCTTGAATCTTTGGCATGAATGGTTGCTCCTGTATTTAAACGGAAACAGGAGACAGGATCGCTCCCGTCTCCTGTAGAAAATTAACACTTGGCAGTGTTACGCAGTGAACGAAGAACCGCATCCGCAACTGCCGGTAGCGTTCGGGTTCGTAAAGGTGAAGCCTGAACCCATGACTCCAGTCACATAGTCGATCTGGACACCGTTCAGATACTGCGCGCTGAACATATCGACAAACATGCGCACGCCTTTTTCATCGATAATGAAATCGCCTTCGCGCGACTGTTCTTCAATGTTCAAGCTGTACTGAAAACCAGAGCACCCTCCGGGTACAACTCTCACGCGGAGTCCTGAAGTTTCGGGCAGGCCTTCCTCGCCTGACATAAACTTCTTGATTTCGGTTGCGGCCGATTCAGTGACATTGAGTGCCACGGTAGGCGCTGTAGTTGCTGACATCGTATCTAAACCTCTCAACATTAAACTTTCAGAGTTCAACTTGAATTCTGAAAGTGTATCTTATTGCCCTTTACCTAAAACGACAAGCTCAGGTTTCATGGCTTCGATTGAGACCTGTCGCGCGACCTCTTCGGACACGCGACGGAATGCCTGTGCCTGCGGCAAATCAGGTTTGCTGACGACTACCGGAACGCCCTTGTCGCCGCCTTCACGCACTTCAATGCCCAGCGGAATCGCGCCGAGGAAAGGTACGCTGTACCGCTTTGCGAGTAGTTCTCCGCCGCCTTCGCCGAAAATGTTGTAGCGATTGCCGGTGTCGGGAGCGATGAAGTAGCTCATGTTTTCGACGATGCCGAGCACGGGTATGGCGACAGTCTCAAACATTCGCAACGCGCGGCGGACGTCTGCGATCGCAACGTCCTGCGGAGTGGTCACTAAGACTGCGCCCTGCACGGGGACGAGTTGAGCCAGTGATAACTGCACGTCGCCGGTTCCGGGCGGCATGTCGACGATCAGGTAGTCGAGCTCGCCCCACTTCACGTCTGATAGAAATTGTTTCACGAGGCCGTGCAGGATCGGGCCGCGCACGATCATCGGTTTGTCGCCTGGTTGTAGCAACGCCATTGACATGAACTTCACGCCGAAGGCTTCGATCGGGATAAGCTTATTGACCTCGACTTCCGGACGCGCTTCGCTCGCGCCGAGCATGATCGGGACGTTTGGACCGTAGACGTCGGCATCCATCAGTCCGACGCGCGCGCCGTCCAGCGCGAGCGAGACGGCGAGGTTAACGGCCACGGTTGATTTACCAACGCCGCCCTTGCCTGACGAAACGGCGACAATGTTGCGGACGCCTTCGATCACCAGTTTCTCGCCCAGGCCGCGCCCTTTCGGGACCTCGGCATCCATCGTCACAGCCACGGAACGGACGCCGGGAAGCCCGGTAACGATCTCTTTCGCAGCGCTTTCCATCTCGGCTTTCACCGGGCACGCGGGGGTCGTCAGCACGATACGAAACGAGACGTGGCCGCCGTCGATTTTGAGATCTCTGATAAAACCGAGCGTGACGATGTCTTTGTGTAGATCCGGGTCTTTGATCTGGCGCAGACTGTCGAGGATTAGTTGTTCGTTGAGTTCTGTCATAAGCGGAAAAGCGTAGCTGATCTCAGGCAAAGGCGCAAAGCCGGCAAAGGAGAACGCAATTCCTATCTTTGCATCTTTGCGCCTTTGCGTGAGAACTTTGTCGAGAATGCAGGCAGTAGCGGCAGATCACTTCTTCAATCCGCGTAATGCCGGCGATGCTGCTGAGCCGAGCTTTACCGGGCGGGCGGCGTCGTTGAGCTGTGGCGCGCACGTGCGGTTCTCGATACAGGTTGACGAGGCACACGCAGTTTTACAGGCGAGATTCCGGGCGGCTGGTTGCGAGGTTTTGGTTGCGGCTGCGTCAGTGTTAACTGAACAGGTGACCGGACTTTCCACCGCGGATGCCGCTGTCGTAGGACAAAAGCCCGCCGCCTTGATCGAGCAATTGGGCGTAGAATCCGGCAGCGCACCATGCGTCGAGATGGCTTGCGAGGCGCTGCTCGACGCGATTCGCGATTATAGTAATGCCGCGCGCGAGGATTGGGCGGGTGACGAAGCGCTAATCTGCACCTGTTTCTTTGTCTCGGAACGCACGATCGAGCGCGAGATTCAGACGCACGGATTATCGACCGTCGCCGAAGTAACGAGGGTGTGCAACGCCGGCGCGGGTTGCGGCTCGTGCCATCAACTGATTCAGGAGATACTTGCGACAAATGATCTATCTGGATAACAACGCCACCACGCGCGTCGCGCCAGAAGTGCTTGACGCGATGAAGCCTTACCTTAGCGACGTTTTCGGCAATCCTTCATCGGCGCATGCTTTGGGCCGCGAGATGAAACGTGCGGTTGAGCAGTCGCGCGAACAAGTCGCGAACCTGATTGGCGCTGCCGACACGAGCGAGATCGTATTTACGTCGTGTGGCTCTGAATCCGATAACTGGGCCATACGCGGCGTTCTCGCCACGCAGCCTCGGAAGAAGCACATCGTCACGACTCAGGTCGAACACGAAGCAGTGCGAAATCTTTGCCGGTTACTCGAAAACGACGGTTACGAAGTTACCTCGTTGGGCGTCGACACAAACGGAGAGCTCGATCTCAATGATTTGCGTGGCGCGTTGCGGCCGGACACGGCGGTCGTCTCAATCATGCTGGCCAATAATGAAACCGGCGTGTTGTTTCCGATGGAAGAGATCGGACGCATCGTGCGCGAGAAGTCGGAGGCAGTGTTTCACGTCGACGGAGTGCAGGCGGTTGGCAAGATCCCAATCGATTTAAAAAATACAGCAGTCGATCTGTTTGCGCTTTCGGGTCATAAACTGCACGCGCCACAAGGCATCGGCGCGCTTTACGTTCGCAAAGGGATTTCGTTGTCGCAGTTCATCGTCGGTGGCGGTCAGGAACAGGGGCGCCGCGCCGGTACCTCAGCCGTTCCGAACATCGTCGGCCTCGGCGCCGCGTGCCGTCTGGCGCATGAAGACAATAATCACACGATGATCGAGACTTTGCGCAATCGTCTGGAAGACGAGATCCTGAAACACATTCCCAACGCGCGTCTGAACGGCGCGGCGGATCGCTCGAAGCGTCTGCCAAACACGTCGAACATCTCTTTTGAATACGTCGACGGACAAAGCATTCTCATGCATCTCGACGAAGCCGGCATCTGTGTGTCGACCGGTTCGGCTTGCCACTCGACCACGCACGAATCATCACCAACTCTGCGCGCCATGAACGTCCCTTACACCGCCGCACAGGGCTCGATTCGCTTCTCCCTCGGACGTTACAACTCCGACGCGGACGTCGACCTCACCTTGCAGGTGTTGCCGGAAATCATCGCCAAACTCGCAGCGATGTCTCCTTACCAGGAAGAGTTACTAGCACCGGATAACACGGATTTCATACACAGGATTAAATAAAATCCGTGTATGAAATCCGTGTTATCCGTGGCTAACTATTCTTATTCTGGGGATAGGACTTATGTGACCCATATGTCCTATACTATCCACGGCGACGATCATTTTTTCGAAAGGCCTTAAACAAAGAAATGAGCACTGTTATCGAACCTCCTGTCACTCAGGCTGAGAAAAATCTGGAAGAAGTTGAGACTGTGACAATTCGCTTCGCCGGCGACTCGGGCGACGGCATGCAGTTGACGGGCACGCAGTTTACGAACACATCCGCGGTGGTCGGG
>DATENQ010000172.1:0-7885 GCA_035275005.1 Pyrinomonadaceae bacterium
TAAGCCGATCACCGATGAGGAAATAACGACGGCAAAGGAATCGCTGATTCAGAGCTTGCCGCAGCGTTTCGCTTCGGTCAACGCGATCAGCAACTCGATCACGTCGCTAACAGTGCAGGGCTTGCCCGATGATTACTATCAAACGTATGCGAAGAACGTGTCCGCGGTGACGAAGGAAGATCTGCTGCGGGTCGCGAAGCGCTACATTGATTTGAGTCATCTGTACATCGTGATCGTCGGCAACCGGGCGGAAATCGAAGCCGGGTTGAAGGCGACCAACATCGCGCCGATCACGTACATCGATATCGAAGGCAATCCCGCTGCGCCTGCGGCGCCGTCGAGTAATTAGTTCGTGGCATCGTAATTGAAAACGATCTGCATTAACCGTCGGGCCAGAGATTCGGGGACGAGCGCGAGTGCCGTTCTTCGCAGGCTTCTGGCCCAGACGTTTTCCCACTGTCCGATAGATCCGTAATAGCGTGAGTAGATACTGACCGCGCTCGTCCGTTTGTGACGAGCGCGTTCGTATCTTCTCAACGCTTCTTCGGTCGCTCCATATTTTTCAAAACACCTCGCCAGCACCATCGCGTCTTCCATCGCCAGACAACCGCCTTGTCCGAGATTAGGCGTAGTGGGATGAATTGCATCGCCCAGTAAGGTCATCCGGCCGCGGCCCCAGTTTCGAGTTGCAGGGCGATCGAAGGCGCCTGTTTTTAGGATTGATGACGATGGTGTGGCTTCGATGAGTTGCAGCACGGGTCGATACCAGCCGTCGAACAAGCGCCGGAGATCGCCGGTATTCGGAGTGTTGGCTGTGGCCCACCAGCCGAGCCGTCCTTTACCGACTGGACCGAGACCGAATCGCTGGCCGCGTCCGTGAAGCTCGATTGCGGCGGCGGTGAGAATCGGGCTGGGAACGGTTGGAGATATGCCGCGCCAGACGGTGTAGCCGCGAAAGATCGGATCGTTGTCGTTGAGGAATTGCGAACGGACGCGCGAGTGAATGCCGTCAGCGCCGATCAGGAAATCAGACTCGATCGAGTTGCCATCGTCGAAGGTCGCGATCATCTCGTCGCCGCGTTGCTCGTGCTTAACGAGCGTTTTGTCGAGATGAATTGACTCTTGCGGAAGAGCCGTCAGGAGTGTGTGCTGCAAGTCAGCGCGGTGCAGCGCGACGGCAGGATAGCGGTGATCTTTAATCGAGACGTGATTGATCAGCCGTCCGTGTTGGTCCAGCCAGCGTATCTCGTCCATCACGCCCGCGTGCTCGAGAATCTTTTCGGCGAGGCTCAGATGATCGAGGACGCGCATCGCGTTGGGCCAGATGGCAATGGCCGCGCCGGCGTCGAGCAGCGCGGGTGCCTGTTCGAAGACCTCAGGCTCAAACCCGTACTTTCGAAGTGCCAGCGCAGCCGTCAACCCACCAATTCCGCCGCCAACGATCGCGATCCGGACCATTAGCCACAAAAAAGCACAAAAGGCTCAAAAAAGAAAGCCAATTTAAAATCAGTTTATGTGCCTTTTTGTGGCTAAGAACATAGACGCAGGTCTCCGACGCAGAAGGGCCCAGGTTCCGGGAGGCCGCTGCGGATCTGGTCGGTCGTGAAGCGGCGTGTTGGTACCAGGTCGTATGGCAAGGGCACGACTGGGGAGCCGGGTTCGACTACGCCTTCCGACAAGATCCGCACCTGGGCGAGGGAGGTGAGCGGGATTTTCATGGTCCATTCGAAAAAGCTCGCCATCGACAGATGACAGACGACCGGGAGCGGAAACATGAGTGGTTGTTTGCCGACTACTTCCGCAACACGTCGCACTGCTTCGCTGAGATAGATCTCTTCCGGCCCGAGCACGGCGACAGTTTGTCGTTTGAGCCGGCGGTCGATGAGTGCGGCGCGCATCACGTGCACCAGATCCTCGATGGCTAAAGGTCGGATGCTTTTTTCTTTGAAGCCAACCAGGCCGAAGACGGGAAACGTGTGCAGAGCGTGACTCAGATGATCGAGCATGTGGTCACCACGACCGTAGACCACTCCGGCTTTGAAGATCGTGTAGTCGAGTCCGGAGTTTCGCACAATCTCTTCCGCTTCCCACTTCGACTCGTGATACGGCGAGCCGCAGTCCGGCCGCGCCCGCAGAAAACTCATCAACACGATCTTATCGACGCCCGCAGCTTTCGCAGCCTCGACGACGTTACGCGTGCCCTCGACGTGAACACGCTCGTAAGTCTGCTCACCAAGCTCACGATTAATGCCGGCGCAATGAGCCACAACGCTGCAGTCACTGAACGATTTCCTGAGCACGTCGACATCAGAGAGATCGGTGACAACCAACCGAGCGTCACCTTTCCGCGAACCTCTCGCAATCATGACCAGTTCATGATTCTCCGACTCCAGACGACTTGCTAAATGAGCGCCGACAAATCCAGTTGCACCAGTAATAGCAATTCTCATTTCTCACTCCTGCTAAGCATTAAGCTCCTGCCATTCCAAAAATCGTGATCCGAGACAGTGATGAGTCTGAGCTACCTCGACGATGTTGTTAAGCCGAACACTCAATCGCGATGCGAGAAAGACTACCCATGCGATCAGAAACGTAGGACAAGCTGTCTTGATCATGAAAAAAGCCTCGCTCCACCAATTACCTTCTATATAGACGATTGGGCCTGAGTAGAAAGCCATGAAAACGAGGGGAATGTTTATTGCGAGACCGCTAATAAGAAGAACGATCTTTCGAGGAGATCTGAAACTCACGTAAATGCTGAACAGGAGATAAATTAGTGGAATCCCCAAAACCATCGCCATACTGACATCAATCGGTGGAAACGTGTAAACCACTCTGCTATTTACATCGTCCATCTTCCATTCGCGTTCACAAGCATTGGTAAGTATCCAAAAAGCCAACGCTAAAATACTCACGAATCGTAGTGGCAATGTTCCAAGTGTGACCAAAACACTCCTTGTCCCTGATCGCTTGGCGTTTTCACCATTCGCGATATTTCCAAAAGTGAATAGTTCCCACGGCTTGATGCTCGACCCAACCAACAGCGCAACGGGCAATAATGTCAGGAAAGCTATACCCGCGCCGATCGCAAAATGCATTTTGTTTACATTTTCCTGTTTGAGAGCGATCAGGAAAGCAATCAAGCCTATGCAAAAAATCGTAATCCCTATTCTTGCCGGAGCACGGAGCTGAATCCTCGTCCAACGATATATTCCCCATATTAGAGCTGCTTGAACGACACCAATTGTGCTCACCATGGACACGTAAAAGGGCGTGAGAAAGATTAGCCAGTCACGCTGTGGGTGATCGACCCAGAAAACAAAGCCCACAATTAAGAGAAAACCTGCCAGCAACCCTCCCGCCAGTCCCTGAAAGAAAAATGTACCTGGAACAGTTTCTTCAAGTTGAAATGGTCGGTTTGTCGGTTTCATCTGCTTACTCCTAATCGATCAGGTAGTAGCGTGCTTCCTTCTTCAAAAATGAGAATGGCCGTTGCGGTAGGCTGAAGCGACACAACAGAAAAGCAGCCCAAAGATGTAGATAGACCAGCGTTAACACTCGAACCCCATCCAGATTTGGAAGCGCGTCGGTAAGAAAAACGACGATCGGAAAATTAACGATTATTGCCAGCGGCAGCAGAAGCCAGAAAGGAATACGCGCGAAGAGGATCACTACCGCAAGCGCGAAATGGCTGACTGCGATTACTGAAAAAGCAAACTCCTGACGATGAAAGTCTCCCTGGGTGCTCAAAATCAGACACAGAATCGATACCATCAGCGAGAAAATGACGAAGACACGCAAGAGCAAACCAGTTACGCCACTTAATCCCGGCCATCGATCCGTGCTGGTGCCTCGGATGAGTTCATAGTGTGGCCGAAACTTCGATCCAATCACTAAACCGAAGACCAACCCACAAACAGCGTAGATACGGAGCGCATACAGGTAATCCGTCACAGCGTGATCTTTGTAGTAGGGCGAGGGTTCCGCGAAAAGAAAATCGCAGGCAAAGATGAGTATGGCCAGTGTCACCATGCCCAGAACTGCGCGAACAACCAGATTAATCTGACGACCGGCAAGATAGGTGCACGTCCAAATCGTTACTCCTTCGCACAAGCCGAACAGGATTCCAGCGCCGAGAAACAGCGGGAGGTAAGAAACCAGTAAAAAGTTATAACCATTCTCCGGATGCCAAAGCATGCCCGCTACTGGCCAGAAGAACGCTATGAGTGCTCCAACAGCGGCGCCTTGCAAAAGAAATCTGCCAATGCCTGGTAGATCGGAGCGTGGCGACTGATAGACGCTCGCCGACAAAATCTCACCGTAGATGTGCGGAGGTCGCTGGTATGCACTCGCGATCATATTGCCTCGCTTTCGTCTCCGTCAGGCAATGCTTCTCTGATTTCCTCTACTAAACGCAGCGCCTGCTTGCGCAGTGGCCGCATAAACGGATTGCTCGCGAGATGGATCAACTTGTCGAGCAGATCGACTGTGTGGTCGATCAGGCGGTGGGTGCGCCTGTGCTTTGGCGACTGATCGTGAATCCAGAAGAGCACGACACCCATGCTGTAGACCCAAAGCAGATAAGGGAGCTCGGCCCGCAGATCGTTTGGAATGCGCGCCTTCGTGCCTTCAAGCACCGTTGCGAAGAGTTGTATACCCGCGTCACGCACCGGATCTGTCTCGTCGGCAAACGGATTCAACGGGCTCTGCGGATTGCCGGCGGTTTTGAAAAGCACGCCCGCAAACTGGTGATACGGTTTCATCGTTTCGATCTTCGTTCGCATCACTGTAAGCAGGCGTGCTTTTAGTGTTTTCTCGTTCTCGAGTGCCGGCAATGCGGCGGCTAGATGACTCTCGTGGAGGCGTTGATAGAAGGCCTGAATCAGATATTCCTTCGAGCGAAAGTAGTAGTAAGCATTACCGAGTGACACGCCTGCCTTTTGAGCAATGGCGCGCATGGTCGTTTCGTCGTACCCGCGCTCGCGAAACATCTCCAGAGCAGTTTCAAGGATGAGCGCCTTGGTCTGGTCACCCTTGGAAGTCTTGTCAGTCTTCTTTTTACGCATCGCTGTCATCGTGTCACCTGTTGAGTCCGGCGGCGCGGCCGATCTGGTACCGGTTCTGCGAGATCAACGACACCACGCGTTTGGTAGTGGGCAGTAATTCCGGTGTCGCGAGTCGATACGACCAGTCGCGATAACGGGCCAGCGCCCAAAGAACCATCAGCCAGGCTTTTGGACCAAAGTAGACCGCGCCATTGTCATCACCGATCACAGTCAAATCCTTCTTAGTCAGATCGTGATTGAGTTGTGGATAACGCTCGCGCGCTTCCTCAGAAGCACAAGGCACGAAGTTGAGCTCGACGATCTTGGATTGTTCCGCGAGCCACTCATGCGCGCGCTTGCAAAGGCCACACTCGGGGTCGTAGAGCACCGTTAGTGCGAACATGTCAGGCCTCCTGCTGCTGGACGGGTGTGAACGCATCGGGACCGACGGGCGGTTGATCGCGTGCGACTGAGCGACGCCGCATGCGGCTGAAGATGAACAGGTTGAAGAAGTGCATCCCGCCGAGGACGAGTAGCACCAGGCCAACTTTGACGGACAGGGCTTCAATGCTTTGTTCCGCCGTGGTGACGACGTAGCCGAGCTTCAGGGCCAGGCTGACGTAGCCGAAGTTGATGAGATAGAAGCCGACGACTAGCAGGTGATTGACGGAGTCGGCGAGGGCTTCATTGCCGTGGAAGACGTCGACGAGGAAGACTCGTCCGTTTTTGTGGAGGGTGCGGGCGACCCAGATGGTCAGGGCGATGCTGACGGCCAGGTAAATCAGGTATGTGCTTATTCCGATTGTCATGGTCAGCCTCCTTAGCTGAATTTGAACACGTTCAACTATGAGCAGGGTACGCCTGGTCAGGAAGGCTGTCAAGAAGTTTTTTGAACGGGTTCAAAAATAGTTCACATAGTCCTCTAAGACCTATTCTGCTCGAGAGCTTTGCGTGTTTGGAGGGTGGGTGTGTTATTGTGGCGCGTCGTGAAACCCACGCCGTAAGGAGAATTAATTTGGCAGCAGAAGATCTAATCCCCGCACAGGGCATCATCATCGACAAACAACCCAACGCCTTTTTCAAAGTTCAGCTCGACAACAGTGACCACGTGGTATTGGCAGCTATCTCCGGCAAGATGCGAAAAAATCGAATCCGGATTTTGGTGGGCGATCGCGTGAGTGTTGAGATGTCGCCTTACGACTTGTCGCGCGGACGAATCACATACCGCTATAAATAAACAAAGAATATTTCACGCAAAGGCGCAAAGATGCGAAGTAGCGTCTTGGCGCCCCTCTTGGCATCTTTGCGCCTTTGCGTGAAACTGCCCTTTTAATCACTTAAAGTCGAACGACTTCAGGAAGCTCAGGAACGATTCGTTCCAGCGCACTACTGTCTTTTCAGGCCCGACGAGTTTCAGGAAGTAAGGTCCGTTCGGTGTTTCAACCACCGCGGCCAGCAGACGATATCCAGGTTTGTTCTCGAACGTGCCACTCCCCGGCATTCTCTCCGCAACATATGTTCCGGCAACGTCGACCGTGGCGACCTTGAGCCCGTTCACCTCAAAACCATCTTCCTTAGCGACTGCCTTCGACGAACCGCCGTCCGCCTGCTTCATCTGACCAACCCAACGTTCGATATTCGCTGCAGTCGAACCGCCCTGGCCCGGTCCAAAATAATAGAGAACAACGGAACCGTCTTCTGTGTCGCCTTCCGCTCTCGGCAGCTTGTACTGCGCCACACGCATGGCTGAAGTTCTTTCCTCTTCAATCCATCCCGGTGGAACAGTGAACTTCAGTGAGCTTTTTGTTTGAAAAGCAGTATTGAAGAGACACAGCAGGGGAATCAAAAGTGGGAGGGTTAGCTTTCTCATGTCGCTCATTTAAGCGCTAAAAGGCTTAAATGCCAAGGATTACCGTGACGCTCTCTATACCGGCGTGGTAGTATCCCTAAATCATGCGTGCCGATGTCGTTCTAATACGGCTTATATTTACGGCAATTTTAGTGATAGCGGGATACAAGCTGGCGCCTGTTCGTGACGATCCATGGCTTTCAGCCGCTGCCGGTGCTCTCATCGCTATCTGCATCATCGTTTTTGAACTACGAATTCGCCGCGCCACTCTCAAAACACTCATCGGCGCCGCGGTGGGTTCGATCCTGGGCATCATCGGAGCGTATTTAATTGGATCTTTGATCAGCCGGCAGGAGTCGTCCGCTCTCGAACCTTCCATGAAAACGTTCCTGACGTTGTCGCTGACGTTTTTCATGGCGTATGTCGGGTTGATGGTCGGAGCGGCAAAGGGCGACTATCTCGATCTCTCCGCATTGGGTGGAATCTTCAGCGACAAAGTAGCGCGACGCGATCTGAAAATTCTCGATACGTCAGTGATCATCGACGGTCGTATCGCCGACGTCGCCGAAACAGGATTCTTAACCGGTTCGCTGATCATTCCGCAGTTCATCCTGCGTGAATTACAGCAAGTCGCCGATTCACCTGATTCATCAAAACGCCAGCGCGGTCGCCGTGGCCTCGACATGCTCAACCGGCTACAGAACAACAGTTCGCTCGACATTCAAATCGTAGAGACTGACTTTCCCTCCGTGCGCGAAGTTGATCTGAAGTTGATCGAGCTCGGCAAACAGCTCGACGCGGTGATCGTCACCAACGATTTCAACTTGAACAAAGTCTCCCAACTGCGCGGAGTCAGCGTGCTCAATATTAATGAGTTGGCAAATGCGCTCAAGCCGGTCGTACTCCCAGGCGAGGCGATGAGGGTTTTCATCCTGAAGGAAGGCAAGGAATACAATCAGGGCGTGGCCTATCTCGATGATGGAACGATGGT
>DATENQ010000173.1:0-9759 GCA_035275005.1 Pyrinomonadaceae bacterium
GACGGAAGATCGGTGGCGTTCGAGAGTGGCAGAAACTCTCTTACGTTTCCGTTTGTGTAACTGACGGACTGGCTCAAGCTATGTCTGCCGAGTTGTTCGTCAAGCTTGAAGAAGCCACGCGTATCAAACGTGCGGGACGGATTATCAAACTGGTTTTCGAAGTCCAAAGCTATCTGCGGCGTGCCCGGAGGAGGAACAAAGTTCAGCTCACGATTCTCTCTAATGCGCTCGCCTGAGGCGAAGAAAAATACTTTGTCCTTAACAATCGGGCCTCCCAACGCGAGGCTGTAATCCCAGCGTTGCAGAAACGGAGCTTCGGTCTCTAGCGGATCGAGTGAATTGGACGAATCGAAGATATTGTTGCGGAAGAATATCGAGGCGAGCCCGTGGTAATCATTCCCACCGCTTTTTGTGATCACGTTGACGATTGCGCCCGACGCCTGCCCAAACTCCGCGCGAAATCCCGCCGTCAGCACTTGAAACTCAGCGATCGTTTCCTGATTGAACTGAGAAGCAGCGCCGCCAACGACCGTGTCCTTGTTCGGCTGACCATCGATCAGAAAGTTGTTGTTGCCGGAGCGCTCGCCAAGCACCGGCGTCGCGTTGTCACTGCCGACGTTGGCCTGGCGATTGATCACCACACCGGGCACGAGCTGCATCAGATCCAGATAGTTGCGACCGTTCGTCGGCATCTCTTTGATCTGTTGCGGCGTGATCGTCGATCCGGTGGCGGCGGACGTTGGATTCAACAGTTGGGCATTCTCGACTATGTCCACCTGCTCGGTGACCGCGCCCACTTCGAGTGGAATATCGAGCGTCAAAGTCCTGTTGAGCGTGAGCTCGATGTTGTCGAAGGTACGTGTGGCGAAGCCGGTATGAGTGATGGTCAACGTATAGTTTCCCGCCGGCAGCGCCGTGACGCGAAAGAAGCCGTTTGCATCGCTGGTAGCCGTGCGTTCGATTCCCAGCGATTGAGACTTCACTACCACGTTGGCGCTGGAGATAACACTGCCCTGCGCGTCTTTGATCGTGCCTTCAATCGTCGAGATCGTTGTCTGGGCCAGAGCGGTCGCGGCGGTGAGCAGAAAACAAAGGACCACTAACAACGAGCTACCTCGATTGCTTTTCATGATTCCGCCTCCTTCAGGAGTGTTGTATTTGGAAACGCGGCTAATCCGTGTGCAAAGCTGTGGCCCGCTATATAACATCGTCCGTTGCACCGTGTCAATTCCATTACAACACCTGTTGCAAAAAACCGGATGTGCGTGCTATGTTCTCGCGCGCCATGCAGCGTTCCTCCAGCATCTTCGAACCACAGGAAACACGCGCCACTGCCATCAAGATCGACGGCGTGGAGATGCGTCTGATTCGTTTGCCACTGCTCGAGCCATTTGAAACGAGTTTCGGAAAGATCGACTCACGACTCGTCTTCCTCGTATGTCTACAGGCTGACGGGTTGAAGGGTTGGGGTGAGGTGGTCGCCGAGGAAGAACCGCATTACAGCTATGAGACTGTTCGCACCGCGTTTCATGTCATCCAGGATTTCTTTGGTCCGGCATTGTTGACCGAACCAATCTCGGACCTCGACGATCTGGCGCGACGATTGTCGCCATTTCGCGGTCACAACATGGCTAAGGCGGGTCTGGAGCTGGCGTACATGGATCTGCTCGCCCAGATGAATCAACAATCGCTATCGACGCTCATCGGTGGCGAGCGTGAACGCGTGGCGGTAGGTGTTAGTCTTGGGATTCAACCAACGCTGTCCAGGCTGCTACAACGTGTCGAACAATACCTGAGTCTCGGTTACCAGCGAATCAAGTTGAAGATCAAACCGGGTTGGGATCTCGACGTGGTTGACGAAGTGCGACGCAGACATCCTGACATCCTGCTTTCAGTCGATGCTAACTCCGCATACACACTGGACGATCAGGATCACTTGAAGAAGCTCGACGATTTTAACCTTTTGATGATCGAGCAACCGCTGCAGAACGATGATCTGGTAGACCATGCTAAGCTGCAAAAAGTCTTGAAGACGGCTCTGTGTCTCGACGAGAGTATTATCAGTGCGCGACATGCGCGGATGGCTCTGGACCTGGAGAGTTGTAGAATAATCAACATCAAGGTAGGGCGAGTCGGCGGTTATTCGCAGGTGCTTGGTATTCACGATTTGTGCGTCTCTAGAAATGTGCCGATCTGGTGTGGCGGCATGCTCGAATCAGGCATTGGTCGCGCTCACAATATAGCCCTGGCAAGTCTGAAAGGGTTTACGTTGCCGGGTGATATTTCCGCCAGTTCGCGTTACTTTGAACGAGATATCATCTCGCCTCGCGTTATTGTCGACGCTGATGGCACTGTGGCTGTTCCAGGTGGTCCGGGTTTGGGGTTTGAAGTTGACTTGAGTTTTATAGAACACCTGACCGAAACTCGGGTACACATCTCACGATGAGGAGCAAATATGGCAGGGGGAAATTCGCTCAACAGTCGCGATGGTAATAGTTCCAAACCTTCCCTGACCTCGCTTGAAGTCCGCTTCGCCAAGTCACCGCTGAGTGGTTCTCGACGCCGTTTAATCAGGGAAATCCTCGATAATCACGAACAGACTTTTTTCCTCTCGTCGCGCGAGATGGCGAAACGTTACAACGTTGACGCGGCCACGATCGTCCGCACGGTTCAGGCTTTGGGTTACGAGCGCTTTGCAGACTTCGCTGCGGATCTGAGGCAGCACTTCGTCAAACACATCACGCCGTACACCGTACTGAAAGCCGCGACGCAGGAGAAACGCAGCGTCACCGATCAGGTGCAGCACTGTGTTGAGAGAGACGTGGAGAGTTTGAGTGTGCTGAGATCGAGCATGGCGGCGGAACGGGCAGTCACGCTGGCGAAACGGATTCATGGCGCGCGCCGGATCCTTGTGGTCGGTGTTGACCTCGCGGCTTCACTCGCGTGGTTTCTTGCTTATGGTCTAACGCCACTCGGTTTTGACGCTGAAGCGCCGGTCGGCAGTACGGGAAACCTGCAACACAAGATCGATCTCCTGACTGAAAAGGATCTGATGGTCGCGATCAGTTTTGGTCGTTGTTTGAGAGAGACGGTGGAAGCAGTTGAGCGTGCACACGGGCGAGGGGTTCCCACGTTTGGCATAACCGACAGCGACACCACGCCGATCGCTTTACACTGTAACGACTACCTCGTAGCGTCAACCAGCAGTCCTTCATTCACCGGTTCTTACGTAGCTCCAATGGCCCTGCTTAATACGATCATCGTCGCCTGCGCGCACCTGCGGCCAAAGCGCGCCCTCGCCATGCTAAGCCGCACCGAACAGGAATACCGAACCGGCACGCGCTGGTACCAGGAACCACAACGAAAAAAGAAATAGCCACAAAAAGGCACAAAAGGCACAAAGGGAACCTACGAGGTCGAGGCGTTAAATTAAGAAATTCCCTTTTGTGCCTTTTGTGCCTTTTTGTGGCTAAAACCTATTTGAATTTGAAATCGTCAACGGCTCCAGTGTTCACGTTGCGCACGTAATGGATTTCAACCCCGTTGACGTTTTGACTCATCTTCACCCAACCATCGGAGGCCGGCCATCTCGGGTCAGTCATCCCTTTCTTCAACGGAACCTCAGTTCCGGCTCCTGGATTAGACTTCGCCTGCTCCATCGCTAGTTGTTCTGTCAGATTTTGCGGAGTGGTCCGTCCCGTACTACCTTTGGACCCATTTGGAAGGTCGCAATTATTGTGGACCAGCAGACCGAGACTGGAAACGTAATACGTATGTGAAACTGAAACTTCGAAGTTGTAAACCTTGAACTGACCTTGGCGCTGGTCAACATAGTCAACGTGAACAACTACGCCATCCTTCGTTAACAGCGCATTTCCCCGCCGGAGCTCGCCGGCTGCCGTCCATCCGGCGCCAATCACCCAGAAGGGATGCTCAGGAGTAGCGGTGATGGTTTCTGTTCCTACGTGAACGTCGATCACCACCGGCGCTATCCGCTCAAACGTACGCGCAACTTCCTGGCGTTTGATCTGCGTAGCGAGCGCGTCCTTACGTTCAGGTTCGGATGAGAGAACAACATCACCCGCTCGCACGTCCTCGATGCGCTTCTCACCGCTTTCGGTCTTAACAAGCGTGCCGGCGACGAAGCATGATTCGCCACCTTTGCACGTTGGGCATTTTCCTCCCTTGTCGCCTTTCCCACCGTTACCAGCGCCGGCTTTTATGGCCTTGCCTCCAATCAAGGCGCCTATCGCCTGGCCGACGAGCAGACCAATGCGATAATCGCGCTCGTCGGGACACTTATCCCAAATCTCGGCAATAGACTGGGCTTCCTCATAAAGTTGATAAAGGCCGTAGGCGGAGAGTATTGCGAGCGCCGCCGCCAAAGCTGCGCCGCCAGTTCCGCCGATCAGCGCAGTGAGACCGGCAATGACGAAATAAGCGGCGATTGTCGATGCGATTCCTTCAAGGATCCCAATTGACAGGCCTTTAAGAAAGCTGCCTGCCGATAGCCCAAACGGATCATTGAAAAGGATAGGATTGTTACCGGCGTAGGCGTAGAGGTTGAATCCGCCCGCAAAACCGATCGGGTCTTCAGAAAGGAAGCGGCCCTGGTAAGGATCGTACCAGCGCGCGCGATAGTAACTCAGTCCAGTCAGACTCTCATGCTCACGCCCGGTGTAACCATAGCGCGTAAGAGAACTGCCCGTGCCTGCGCCGAATGGTTCAAACTGTTGTCGCTCAGCCACGGCGCCGCCGGCATCAGTCAACGCTGCCGTGCTGCCGACATGGTCTTGTAGAAAGTAGAGTGATCCGGTGGCCGGACTCGATTGCCGCAGATGTTCGTCAACCGCTACGCCCTGAAGATAGTCCGTCGCGCCGCCATTGCTGAGGCGGTCAAGGACCACATCTTTTCCATCGTAAAGAAACTCAGTAGTAACACCTCCGGCGGTGCGACTCGTGCGCCGGTCAAAGGAGTCGTAGGTATAGCTGACACTTTGGCCGTCAGGCAAAGACGCACTTGTTAACCGTCCGCGCGCATCCCAGTTGTATTGCGTGGTGCCCCCGCTATCGGTCTTTGCACTCGTCTGCCCCACCTGGTTGAAGTTGTAGTTCCTGTCACCAAATGTGTGTATGCGGTTGGCGGCATCAGCAGGTCCGGCAGTTTTTTCCACCGGACGTGGCCCAGGTGCTGATAGTGACGTGATGGAAGCGATTTCGTTGTCGGCTGTATACCCGTATTGGTAATCCTCGAGTTGGCCCAACGGGTTGCTGTGCGTAAGCCGTGAGAGTCTGCCGACGAGGTCGTAAGCATAGGCGGTCGTCACACCATTGGGGCGCTGGAGACTTGTGCGCCGCGAAAGTTGATCGTAACCGTAGGTAAACGTCTCCGATCCCTGTCGAATCGTTTCAAGTCTGCCGGCAGCGTCATATCCGTAATTCACCGGTGAACGATCCGCCGCCGTCATCGATGTTCGTTGACCGGCCGCGTTATAAGTGTAATGAACCACGCCTGCCTGAGTGGTCTCGGAGATGAGCCTGTTAGCTTCGTCGCGGCCCCAAATGATCGATCCACCCTGATTGTCGTTGACCTGGCTCGGCAAACCTGCTGCATCGTAAGCAAAGGTAACTATGGCATCCGCATACGAGACGCGAGTCGGACGCTTAAGCACGTCATAGGTGTATTCCGTCCGCCGGCCAAGGCGATCGAGAGTTGAGGCAATGCTACCGGCCGCATCGTAGGTGATGGTGCTAAGACGTCCTAACGGATCGCGAGTGCTGGTGAGGCGTTGTAATTCGTCGTAGACAAAAGTTGTGACGTTACCACGTTGGTCGGTCAGGGTTGTCAGAAGACCCTGGCTGTCATATTTGAAACGCAGTACGCCGCCCAACGGATCCGTGAGCGAAGTTTGCAGTCCGCGCGCTTCATACTCGTAACTCGCGGTGCGGCCGGCGGCTGTAATCCCGCGAATGATTTCGTCTTTGGTGTTGTAGAAAAATCTCGTGACCCGGTTGATTGGATCAGTTAAGGAAACCAGGCGGTTCTTGGCGTCGTAAGCCTGGGTCCAACGCCTGTTCAGCGGGTCGATAATGGCCGTCTGATTGTTATTGGCATCGTACTCAAAACGAGTTACCGCACCACTCGGATCGGTCGTAGTTATGGTTCGATCCAAAGCGTCGTAAGTCGTGGTAGTGCGACGGCCCAGCGGGTCGACAACTGCGGTGAGCCGGCCTATGGCGTCATATTCATAGGTCGTGCGATTGTTAAGTGCATCGATGTGTGCACTGATGTTTCCCTGCGCGTCATATTCAACGTGCGACGTGTGGCCGAGCGGATCAGTCATACTGTCCAGCAAGCCATTCGCGTTGTAAGTGTAGGTCGTGGTCTGATTGAGCGCGTTGGTAGTTGAAAGCAGGTTGCCGTTCTGATCGTAGTTGTAAGTGGTTACCTGACCGGCCTTGTTGGTAATTCTGGTGATCTTGTTGTGAACCGGATGATATTCGGCTTTGACAGTGCGGCCGGCCCGATCAGTTGTCTCGGTCGGATTGCCACGCGAGTCGAACGTGCGCGTAGCCTCAGGACAACCGCATGGGCCAACATTCGAAGTGGGGAGATTGGTCGTCAGATCACGGCCAATCTGCGAGCGCTGGCCGAATGAATCTGTCTTATCAAGGATATAGCCGGACGCATTGAAGCGAAGGGCCTTGACGCGTCCCATCGGATCCGTAATCCGAGTTCCGGTGACCGTAGCTCCCGCGAGCTCGTAGTCGTAGCGTTCGATGCCGCCATCGGCAAACTTCTGCTGGGTAACGCGGCCCGCGGTATCGTAGGTGATCTCCTTGATCACAACACCACGCGGATCAGTTACCGAAGAGAGGCGAGTATTTGTGTATGCGTAACGCCAGGTTTGATTGAGCGGACCCTGGACCGTTAACAAGACGTTGGCGGCGCCGCCGGACGTTCCGTAGGTATAATTCCAGGTGCGCCCGATCGGATCGGTTGCGCTTGTTATAACGCTACCGGAATAAGTGAGAGTTACTGACCGGCCCACCGGATCGGTGATAGTCGTAAGATTGGCGCCACTATAGCTGAGCGTAGTGGCGTTGCCATTGTGATCCACTAACGCGGTCAAGGTTCCCGCTGAGTTGAAACGCAGAAAGTTCCCATCAGCGTAACGGTATTCAAACGTGCCGTTGGTGAGTTTGCGAACAGAGTCGCCTAACTGTCCAGCCTGTGTGCCGGTGGTGAAGACCAGTGCCCCATCCGAGTCTGTGCCGGAATAGTTGTAGAGTCGACCGTTTACATCGTAGGGCATGCGGACTCGCCCGGCGCCGCCGACTGCCCAGGTGCCGGTCAGTTGTACATCAAAATTATCTCGGGTGCCGCGACCAAATCGCCCACTATTTCCCGAGGCCGACAGGTCGCTGGTGTAGATACGGACCAACTGAACACCACCGCGCGAGCTGCCGAAACTAAAATCCTCCGCTTGCTCGATCTTCATTCCGGTGGTGAAGTCGACGGGGTTTCCACCTGTGCCTTCGTCGGAGCAATCCTTTCCCTTGTCAGGGCCAGGACCATTGGGATCATTTCCCGGTGGCAGAGCAGGAAAGTGCCACGAGAAATCCGGCAAGCCGTAAGGCCTGCCGGTTCCCGGATCGATCTCAGGCGAGATGGTCCGACCATCATCACTGACCCGCCCAAAGCCGTAGACGTACCACTGCACGGTGTCGTGATTGAAAGCGTAGAGATCGACGCGTGTTCCGGGATTGACGCCCAACGTGTTGGGATAAGTCACCGGCATCGGAATGTCTGCCACCGCGCCGCCCGGCTGACTGGTAAACACCATTGCGGCCCTGACGTTTCCAGGCAACGGCGCAGGCGTGCGATCTATCGCCAGCGGCGTGATCGAGACACGCGCGACCGGCGAGCCGTCGCGGTTGCGCAAGTTGGCATTGGCGGGAATCGTCATCTGCAAACCAGGGAGGCGAGGATTACTGGCGACGGTGTTCTGCCCGGGTACAACTTCAACTTCGAACTGCGTGTCGATCGGTGGCAAATAGAAAATGTAAGGATTTATGTTCGCCTGACCGGCAACGATGTTCGCCGGTTCGATGATGATCGGATAAGTTTTATTTGGTGAGCTTGCTGTCCGCCCGTCGATCATCAACGGGCGACTCGTACCGGCCGTGATTCCTGAAAGCAGGAATGAGCCCGCTGCGTCAGTCATCGCGGTTTTGCCGTCAAGCGATGCCGTGGCGCCGACGATGGGCTCCTTGTCAGTAGAAAGCACTCGACCCGATAACGTCGTTTGACCACCCGCCATCACGTTCAACGTGGCGCCTGCCGTTCGTTCGACATCATTTCCCGCGATACTGGCAACGCCGCGAATCGTGAATGGATAACTGCCCGGCGAGATCGTGCCACTGAGCTGAAGCGTGAGTGTTGAGCTGGCGCCCGCAGTGATCTGCGCCGGATCGAACGTTGCCGTAATGCCCGTGGGCAGACCGGTGGCCGTCAGACTCGCGATTTGACTGAACGTGTTTTGCGCGCTGGTAACGAAAACGACGTAAGTACCCGACCCGCCTTGCACAGCGGCTGTGGTTGAGGGTGTTACTGTTAACTGAAAATCCTGTTCGGTATCGACTATGAACGCCGTTGCTGTCGCCGCAGTTCCCCCCGCGTGCGAGAGCTCAATCAGTCCGGTGAAGGCGCCATTGGGCACCATGACACGAACTTCACTTGCGCTGGCGCTGCTTACAAGCGCCGGAACTCTCCCGCCATTGTTACCCGCAAAAGTGACGGCAGGATCGTTGGCATCGACCTTGAGATTGGTGCCTGTCAGCGTCACTTGAGTACCGGGCGTGCCACGCTTCGGACTAAAGTCTGTGATAACGGGAGCAGGAAATTGATTGACGACAAAGTCGGTCGGAGCAGTGGTGGTACCACCTTCGGTTTCTACCGTTACTGGACCAGTCGCTGCGTCCGAAGGAACTACGACGGTAACGACTGTATGGGTCGCCTGCGTTACTGAGCCAAAAGTTGTTCCGCCTCCGGTCTTAGCAAAACGAACGACGTTGCGTTCGGGCCCGCGCGCATCGAAACGTGCGCCACGAATCTCGATTGTGTCGCCAGCGCGTCCGCTTGACGGAATGATGGCATGGATGATCGGAGGCAAAAGAACGCGACGCAATACATTGTTGCCTGCGTCAGCGACGACGATCGCGCTCGAGTTTGAAATCGCGAGGCCCCGTGGCGTAAAGAAGCGGGCTACGTTGCCTGGTCCATCCGTTAGACCACGAACGCCGGTACCCGCGAGAGTAGTAACCGCGTCAGTTGATCCGCTTAACGCGAGGTCGGGATCAACGGAGCGGATGAGCGAGTTGACCGTGTCAGTGATGATGATCTTGCCATCGCTGTCGATCGCGATTCCTGAGGGCTCAGCGAAACGAGCCTGAGCAGCCGAGCCGTCTTTGAAGCCACGCTCAGCGCCGCTCACGGTGATCACGGTACCGGCGGTATCCAGTCGACGAATGCGATGATTACCGGAATCCGCGAGGTAAACGAAGACATTCTGTCCGTCAACAGCGATACCAATCAGTCCGTCAAAACGTGCGCCGGGTGAATCGTTGGATCCAACCGAGCCGTCGCCGGCGAGGCTCGTTACTATTCCCGCGGGATCAATCTTTCGCACCGCTGAGTTGCCGGTGTCGGCGACATAGACATTGCCTGCACTATCCGCGGCAACGCCTTGTGGCGCA
>DATENQ010000174.1:0-10637 GCA_035275005.1 Pyrinomonadaceae bacterium
TATGTAAAGGAGACGGATTCGTCCGAGTTTTTCGAGCATTTTTAGGTTCTGGCGGTACAATCGACGGCAGGTCGTCGGGGTTCGAGCGCAGTCGCTCAGGGCTTGGGTATTATGGTCGAGCCGCTGCGAGAGTGTCAACGAGTTTTAACATGGATTTTCCTGCAAAGCCGCCAAGATCTCGCAAAGGAGCAAACAAAAGCCCTCTTTGCGGCTTGGCGTCTTCTTTTGTGCCTTTGCGCTGAAATCTTTTCTCGACTTCTAAGACCTTCGAAACGTCTAAACCGTTGAGTCCGTTGGGCTCGCGAGAATGGAAACTTTGGGTAGCGACGAGGTAATCGTTGAACGTGCCCTGACGGGCGATGCCGACGCTTTTGGCGAGCTGGTGCGGCGCTGGGAGCGGCGGATATTTGCGCTTACTTACGGCATGCTGGGTCGCGAGGAAGACGCTCGCGACGCCACTCAGGAAACCTTCCTCGCCGCCTTTCGCAATCTGCGCGGTTTTCGCGGCGAGGCAAAGGTCTCCTCGTGGCTACACCGGATCGCCGTTAACCAGTGCATCTCGCGACAGCGGCGCGCGAAGGTCCGCAGCGAGTCGGCTCTTGAAGATGACACTGCGGACAGCTTTGCCGCGCCATTCAGTCACTCGCCGGCGCATGTCGCTGAAGGCCGGCAGGAGACGCTGGCGGTCCGGCGCGCGATAAATAGTTTACCGATCGAGCTCCGGCAGGTGGTGGTGATGAAAGAGTTTGAAGAGCTGACTTTTCGCGAAATTGCAGATGCGCTCGAGCTGCCGTTGAGCACCGTGAAGAGCCGGCTGTACACGGCGTTGAAGCAGTTGCAGATGCGTTTACAGAAGTTTGAAAGCAGGAATTGAGATGAAAGAGACTCCCGATTGTGAACGTGCATCAGATCTGATCGCGTTTCTCTACAACGAAGCGGACGAACATGAACGGCGCGACTTCCAGCTCCACTTGAACGGGTGCAGCACTTGTCGTGAGGAAGTCGCTTCACTCGGCGTGGTGCGTGAGTCGGTCAGCGCGTGGCGAGATGAAGCTTTAGCAGGTTTCGTTTCGCAGCCGGTAGCAACAAAGGCGCCCCGCAAATCCGCGCTCGCGGCGTTAAGACAGTTCTTTGATTTGTCGCCGTTGTGGCTGAAGGGCGCGACCGCCTTCGCCGTCGTCGCGTTTTGTGTGCTTGCAGTTATGGCTTTTGTGAATATGCAGAGTAAGAACGTCCAGGTCGCTTCCACGGCCACGTCTTCCGAAACGCATTACACAAAGGCAGACGTGGAGCGGCTCGTTAACGAAGCTCTTGCGAAACAAGAGAAACCAAAACCGCCAACTCCAGTCATAGTTCAGGAGTCTTCAAAGCCAAAGAAATCGCAGCAACCCGCTACCAACCAGTTTGCGAAGAGTCGCCGCCCGCTTTCCAAAGCCGAACGCGAACAACTGGCCGCAGACCTGAGACTACTTTCAACCGGCGATGACGAATCGCTTAATCTAATCGGAGATCGAATCAATCAGTAATCATGTTTGAGGTGAAAATGAGATTGAGAACATTGATGCTTTTGCCGGCAGCAGTATTACTCCTCACCGGGACCAGTTACGCGCAGGATGCACCGCAACCTCCAGCCTCGGATCCAATTGAACAACTCCGCCTCGCGCCGGAACAGCGACAAAGAATCCGCATGATCTTCGAGGAAACCAAAACCGAGCGCCAGCAAATCAATCGCAGAGTGCGCGAAGCAAATGTCGCGCTCGATCAGGCGCTCGACACTGAACCCACAGATCAGAACCTCATCGACCAGCGACTAAATGAGCTCGCCGCCGCGCAAACAGCACAGATGCGGATGAGAATCCAAACAGAGTTGAAAATTCGTCGTGAGCTGCGCCCGGAACAATTGGCCACCCTTCGACAACTGCGCCTCCAGGCTCGCGACTTCATGGGTGCCCAACGCCCGCGCAACCAACGTCCCGCTCGTCGAAACGCCCTCCGACCATAAAAAATCTCATTCAGCCGCAGATTTTCGCGGAAGAACGCGGATCAGATTCGCGTTCATCTGCGAAATCTGCGGCTTCTCTTACTTGACGCCCTGCGTACAATTTGCGCATCATAGGCCGCTCTTCTAAACGCAAAGTCCTAAAACTACTTAACGCTCTGGCCGCAACCGAAAGACTGGTCTGATAAGCTCTCCATGAACTTCGCCACGCGCGCCCTGCTCGAGCTGCAAGAAACAACAGTGATGGCAGCTCGCGCCTTCAAAGGCGCTTTCAAGCGACCACGCTACATCCCCGAAACCATCGCACAGATGGACGCAATCGGCGTGGGCTCGTTAACCATCATCATTCTGACAGGCTTTTTTACCGGCGGCGTTCTAACAGTTCAAACGTTTCCCACGCTCAAGAGCTACGGCGCGCAATCTCAAACCGGATACCTCGTCGCCGTCTCTCTCGTCCGCGAGCTCGGACCTGTGTTGTGCGCGTTGATGGTGACTGGACGTGTTGGCTCGGCGATCTCCGCCGAGCTCGGATCGATGGTCGTGTCGCAACAGATCGACGCCATGCGCGCGCTCGGCACTGACCCGATTCGAAAGCTTGTCATGCCTCGTATGTTCGCTTTGCTTGTAAGCCTGCCTTTGTTGACGGTGCTGGCCGACGTGCTCGGAATCTTCGGCGGTTGGGTTACCGCAATTGGACTTTATTCGATATCTTCGAGTGTGTTTATATCCTCGGTGCGCGACGCTATCACGACTGACGACCTGATCGGCGGTGTCGTTAAACCGCTCGTGTTTTCGTTAATCATCGGAGCGATCGCCTGCCGGCAGGGGCTCAGCACTGAAGGAGGGACTGTCGGCGTCGGCCGCTCGACAACACGCGCTGTAGTGCTGGCGTCGATCGTCGTCATTATTGCCGACTATTTTCTCGCGAAAGCGCTTCAGGTTATTCTAGGAACTTCATGATTTACTCTCGGTGTTTTTGATGTCAACCGATATACACATTAGTTCGCCCACAATCAGTGAACAAGCAGCGGAGTCGACGTTCCATGAAGTAGACGACCGCCACCGCGCTATACCCGCCATCGAATTCCGCAACGTTGTGCTCGCTTTCGATGACCGCGTCATCCTGAACGACCTGAGCTTCAAGGTGATGAAGGGTGAGACGAAGATCATCCTCGGCGGCTCCGGCGGCGGGAAATCGACGATCATCAAGCTCGTGCTTGGTTTGCTAAAGCCTGATGCCGGCACTGTGCTGGTCGACGGCGAAGACGTCACTGACTACAGCGAAGAGCAAATGATGAAGGTCCGCAAAAACATCGGCATGGTCTTTCAGGAAGGCGCGCTCTTCGACTCCCTTTCAGTTTACGACAATGTCGCTTTTCGACTGCACGAGCAGGGCGTTCCGGAAGAAGAAGTAGAACCGGAAGTACGGCGCATGTTGCGGTTCGTCAATCTTGAAGATGCGATCGAGAAGATGCCGATCGAGCTCTCGGGCGGCATGCGTCGTCGCGTCGGTATTGCGCGCGCGCTTGTCGGCGATCCGAAAATTGTTTTGTTTGACGAACCGACGGCAGGTTTGGATCCTCCAACTGCGCGCACGATCTGCGAGCTGGCCATGAAGTTGCGCGACCTCGAAGATGTTTCGTCGATCTTCGTGACGCACGAAATGAATAATCTTCAGTACATCTGTTCCGAGTACGCAGTGGTCGACGAAGACGGCAAGGTCGTTTTCGAGCGCGAAGGCGAGCGGCTTTGTCTTATCAACAGCAAGGTCATGATGATGCGCCAGGGAAAGGTCATTTTCAGTGGCACTGACGAAGCGCTGCGCCGCGCCGAGGATCCATATATACAGAGATTCCTGCGGGGACATTAAAGAGAGAGTGAGGACAACGCCATGCCTCGATCGAGTACAAGTGTCAGCTTCCGCCAGATACGAGTCGGCCTATTCGTGCTGTTCGCGATAGCTGTATTGGTTTTCCTCGTACTGAACGCCTCCGGCGACATCAATCCCTTCAGCAGAAAGTTGCACCTGAGGGCGCGCTTCGTCGATGCGAATGGTTTGCGCGACGGTTCGGAAGTGCGTCTCGCGGGCGTGCGCGTGGGCAAGGTGGAGAAGATCGTTTTGCTCGAGCCGTCGCCGGTGCCTGGCGCGCCGCGCGTTGAAGCACAGATGACGGTCGACTCCACGATCGATGGCCGGCCTGCCAACGAGCGCATTCGTTCCGACTCACAGGCGCAACAGGGTTCGCCCAGCCTGCTCGGAAACGAAATGCTCATTAACATCACTCCCGGAACTGCGGTGGGCCAACCCGTGCAGGATAATGCGCTGTTGACAGGGTCATCATCGAACACTGTCAACGACTTCGCCACCTCCGGAACCGATCTGGCTCAACGTCTCAGTAAACTCTCCGACGAGATCAATGGCATCGTGAAAGACGTGAAGGACGGCAAAGGCACCGTCGGGCGTCTGTTCAGCGATGAAGCTCTCTACAACAACCTCAACGCTACCATTCGTGAGACTGAAGACGTGATGAAAGTGATCAGGTCGGGCAACGGCTCGGCAGGACGGTTTATCAACGATCCGGCGCTTTACAACAACGCCAACGAGATTACGCTCTCGCTCAAAGCCATCGCCGACGATCTGCGAGCCGGCAAGGGCAGCGCCGGACGATTTCTGACCGACGATGAGTTTTACAATCGCATCAATCGCACGGCCGATCGTCTCGATAAGTCAGTGGACCAGATCAATCTCGTGATTGCCGACATCAACGCCGGACACGGCACACTCGGCAAACTCATTCGCGACGAACAGATCTACAACGACGCTCGCGCCGCCATCGCGCGCTTCAACACCACTACCGAACGCATCGACAATCTCGTCGCCGCCGCACAACGCGGCGAAGGCACCGTCGGCAAACTTCTCAACGACGAATCACTCTACACCAACGTTAATCAGCTCTCGTCGGAAGGCGTCAAAATGATCTACGACTTCCGCCAAAACCCGAAGAAATACCTGACGATCAAGTTCGAGCTGTTTTAGGCGGTAAAAGGCCGCGGCGTGAAAGTGCTTGAACAACCGGCTGGACTTAGTCCATGATTAACCCGTACGGGCAGTATGCCCCGCAAGAATGTGCCCGCTGCCGGGGAACCGGCATTAGCCTCACTCGCCCCGACGAACAATGCCCCACTTGTAAAGGATGTGGCGCGGTCGCTGTGCTTCAACCCGCTCACAAGTGTGCCCGCTGCGGCGGAAACGGCGTCCTCAAGGGCGAAGACATTCCCTGCCCTTCCTGCGCCGGTAGCGGTTGGGCTTTTCATTGGAGGGACTAAATGTTACGTCGGATCTGGCCCGTCGGCGCCATCATCATTGGCGCCAGACTACTCTTCGCAAACTTCCTCTTTACCACTGCCACCCGTCAAAACTTCTTCGATGGCTTCTCCACTCCGGTCGGACTTATCCTGATCATGGTTGGTGGATACTTCCTGATGAAGGATTTCGATTAGAGGTGCCGAGTTGTTTGAGCAGTTCGCGGACGGCGACGTCCAACTGTGAGTCGCGATCCGTGAGTGTCTCGCCGATAGGGCGTGTGACTTCGATGTCGACCGGGCGCGGGTTGCGCTCCATGTTCGTTCCATCGTTGGCGGTAATCTTCATGCGCGGCAAGCGGAAGGTGGTGCCGTCGATGAGTGTTTGATTCCACGTGTAGATGATCCAGCCCGCGGTTGGTTCGCCGACGACCTGGCCCAGGTGCAGTGTGCGATAGCCTTCCGTGAAGTCTTCAGCGTCGGACAGAGAATGTTGATTAGTAACAAGAATGGTTGGACGGTTGAGCGCGCGTTGGCCCAGAACGGTGCGAGCGGGCGTGGTGCTCAAGCCGCGCAGCGTCATGTTCAGATAACTGCGCCGCGCCAGCACGTCGATCGCGTAGACGTTCACGAAGCCGCCGCTGTTATTTCGAATGTCGATCACGACGCCGTCTTTCGCGTAGTTCTCGGCATCAAGATCGATGTTTAACTGCGCCAGCGAGTTTGAGGACATGTCGAACATGTGGGCATAGCCGAGTCGGCCGTTGCTGACTTTCGAGACGTACTCACGATTCCGCTCGACCCACTGCCGGTAAAGCAGCCCGCGCTCAGTAGCTCCGTTAACAGGACGAACTACAACTTCACGCTTCGCCGCACCTTCACCACTCGAAGACACAGTTAGACTAACTCGCCGGTTAATCTTGAAGTTCAACGCCTCATCGAGATTTGTGAACTGATCGATCGCGCGACCATCGACAGCCAGCAGATAATCTCCAACCTTAATCGTGCCTGCTATCGCAGCGGGACTCAGCGCAATCACTTCCGTCACGCGCAAGCGACCGGACGTTTCGTACTCGCGACGGTCGAAACGTAAACCTACTCGACCAGTAGTTGACGGAAATGCATTCGGCGGCACACCGGCGCCGAGGTGTGACGCATTCAGCTCACCCACCATCAAATTCAGTAGCCGCCGCATCTCGTCGGGCGTGCGCGAACCCGCGATCAGCGGCTCGTACTCCCCGCGCACCGCTTCCCAGTTTGCGCCGTGAAACCCCGGGTCATAGAAGAAGTCGCGCAGGTAGGACCAACCCTGTCGAAACGCTTCCATCTTCTCGCGCGAGAAGTCGACGTCCATCTCAGCCGCGACTGCAAGCGAACGCGCTCGACCTTCGAGATTCACCACTCCAATCCGGCCACTCTCGATAAAGAAAATCTCTTTGCTGTCAGGCGAGAACTGCACCCAGCGCTTGAAACCGGGAGTCGAAGTCAACTGTTTAGCGACCGCAGGCTCTCGTGAAAGTTCGTCGAGCGAGTAAAGATAGATGTTCCCCTGGTTCGCGGCATTCGCGATCAGCGCCACCCATTTTCCGTCGGGACTGATGGTCTGGTAAGTCACGTCGAGACCGACGGGCACGAAGCTCAAGCGCCGGCGAATGCCATCAAAAACAACCTGGACCGGTTTCGTCGCGGGACGTTTTTCTTCCGCAGGCGACGCCGAGGGAACAGGCGATGCTGACGGAGTGGGCGCGGGAGATTCACTCGGACGCGGCTCCGGACGATTCGGAGGAGTCACGTTTCTCGGCGGCTCTTCTCGAAACAGATCTCGAAATTGATCTTCGCGAAAACGCGGCGTGCGCGGCACGAGATCGACGCGAGCGAGTTGAGTGCTCTCCGTTCGCTGGCCCGAGTCAAACAAGACGTAAGCGCCATCGGGACTCCACGAAATCGAGTTGCTAAAAACGTTCGCGAGAAAACTCGCCGGTCCTCCATTTCCACCTTCAACAGAAACAACGTGAACGTTCTTAAACTGGTTCTCAGCGACCGGCAGGTAAGCCAGCCATTTACCATCAGGCGACCAGACTAACGGCCGATCCGAAATGAGCGGCGCGCGTTCAAAGATCGCGCTCTGCAGTACACGATCCGTCCTGGCGGCCATATCCATCACGCGCAGCTCTTTCGCTCCGCGAATAAACGCCAGCGATTTGCCGTCGGGTGAGAATCGAGGCGTCGAATCATCGGCTGTATCACGAGTTAACTGCGACTCGGAGTTGCTGGCGAAGTCGTATAAGAACAGGTGCGGCACGCCATCACGATCCGACACGTAGACGAGACGACGACTGTCCGGCGCCCACGCGAGCTGGTACTCGTCGCCAAAGCTGTTTGAAACACGCGCTGCATCACCACCATCGGCTGACGACGCTGCGAACACTTCACCACGCACGATGAAAGCGACTTTCTTGCCGTCTGGTGATAATTGCAGCTCGCTGATCTGATCGGTCAGTCGCTGGCGTTCAACGCCTGGACCAGCCGATGCGCCACGAAGCGTGATCGAGACTTCCGCGGCTTTGCCGTCCCCGGTATCGACTTTCCAGATCGCAAAGTTGTGCTCAAACACGACCTCACGACCGTCGTATGAAATACTGGGCCACAAAACGCGCCCGTCATTAAAGTTTGAGAGACGGCGAGCGTCTGAGCGACCGGGTGTGATCGTCCAGATATTCTGCGCGCCCGAGCGATCGGACACATAAAACAGATTGCGACCGTCGCCGCTCCACATCGGCCACAATTCTTTAGCGCCGCCGGGCGCCGTCACTCTTTCGTAAGTCCCCGCGCCGCCATCAAACGCTCGCAGCAGCCAGATTTCCGATTCGTCGATGTGGCTATGGCCTTTGCGCCACCACTGACCGGACGCGATTCCCCGGGCCGAGAACGCGAGCGTCTTGCCGTCCGGCGCAGGCGCGCAGAAAAACTCGTTTGTGTAACGGTCGGCACTGACCGCCATCGGCGTGCCGCCGTTCGGGCTGACGCGATATAGATCGTTGAGACCACCGATGTCACGACTGGTCGAGGAGAAATAGATCCAACGACCGTCGCGCGACCAGCCGTCGAGCTGATCGAGACCATCGTCGAAGGTAAGACGTTTCAGATCGCCGGTCGCGAATGTCAGGATATAGATGTCGCCGTTGCCGGTGCGCGACGAAATGAAGGCGAGCTGGCGGCCGTCAGGTGAATAAAGCGGGCGCGCTTCGTTTGCCGTGTGCGAGACGAGCAGCGAGGCGACGCCGCCGGTCGCGGGAACGGTCCAGATGTCGCCCCCGGAGACGAAGGCGATCTCTTTCCGATCGGGAGAGAGCGCGGGCTCGGTGAAATATGGGCGAGCGGCGACACTACTGCTGAATGCCGTCAGAATCAACAGCAATAGAACCTTCATGGTCTGGCCTCCAAATAAGTTTTTTACCCGCAGATGACGCAGATAATATCCGGATTTTTATCCGCGTCATCCGCGGCTAACTATTCCAAATGCACGCACGGGAAAGGTGCCGAAGTTTCTAACCTTTACGGGTACGGCGAAGAATTTGAAGTCACTGTCCGGCAGATCTCCGAGACCACAGAGATGCTCGACGATCGGAATGTCATGGCCCAGGAGGACCGAGTGCGCCGGACGATTTCCGTCGCTCGTGGCGTCTATGTTGAAAGAGTCGATCCCCACGAGCGTAGCGCTGTTCTTAGCGAGGTAAGTTGCCGCGGCCTCAGTCAGGTACGGGTGATTTCCGCTCGAGTACTCTTCGGTGCGCCAGTACCTGTCCCAACCTGTGTGGACCAGCACCGCCTTGTTCTTCACGTCGATCCCACGAAAGACGTTCTCATCTATACCGCGTTCCGAACACCGCACGAGAATCCCGTCAAGATTCGCGACCGAATATAGATCGAGCGCCGCGAGATCCTTTCCGCGCGCGTACCTGTGAAACGGAGTGTCGAGATACGTGCCGGTGTTTGCCACCATCTCGATCTTGCCGATGTGAAACTCTGTCGGCGGCGCGTAACGCGTGCGAGACTCTTCACGGCTTAGATGGTCGCTGATAACCGGCGCGGGCAGACCTTTGTACGTGATCATCCCATGTTCGATGGTGTGACAAACATCAATCAACTCAAAGTCGCGCGACATCACACGTCCTTTCTCTGCACCAGCACCTGAAAACTCGACGCCATCCCGCCCGGCAAGATCATCTCTCGCGCGCCGCTGGTCAAACTCGCCTTCTGACCTTCAGTCTCAGCATTGCTCAATTGCTCCTCCAACTGCTCGAGCAGTCCGGCCTGTAAAAGAAACTTGTCCTGCGAAGCGAAGTCGACGACTCTTAATCCGAGCTTCTCGCCAACTGTCTTGACCTGCGTCCAGTTAACACTCGCGGTGATGTCATACTCACCCGGTTGGGCCAACACGTCGTCAACGAAACTGTGTCGCGAAAAGGCGCGCAACGTTCCTTTCGGTCGTCGCATCGAGTCGTAGAGCTCAGCGCTCTCGGCTCCATAGTCGACTGTGATCACGAAACCATTCGCGAGCTTACTTGCCACCCGGGTTAGCCAGTCGTCAATCCCCAAATTGATCTCGATGACCTGACCCTGAGCGAGCTCGACTGAATACGTATCGCAAAACTCAGCTAATCGCGGCGAAGACAACGGCCCGGTCGTCCAAACAAACGCATCCGCCTAGTCGACACTCACGTAAAGCTCCGACAGCCCCAGTTCGTTTCTCACCACGCGATGAACAGGAAACGCATCAAGCAACTCGTTCGAAAAATAAATACCAATATCTACTGGAACCAAATCAGTATGAAACTGAACGCGTTCGCCAAACTCAACCAGCCGCTCCCTCGCACGGCTCTGCGCATCCTGACTCACTTCACAACCAACATACTTCGTCACCGCAAAGATTGCCGGAAACTGCTCCGCCAACGTCTGCAGCACGCCTGCCGCAAACCTCCCATTACCCATTCCACACTCGACTATGGTCCACTGCGCCGGTCGCTCAAGCTCTTCATAAAGCCGCGCGAAGTAAAGCGCAAAAGTGGCAGAGAAAAGCCCGCTGCGCTCGGGGCTAGTGCGGTAGTCGCCTTCCCTGCCCCAACGCTCGCGATCCGATCGCTGGTAATAACCTTGCTCGGGATCGTAGAGCGCCACCTTCATCCAGTCGTGAAAAGTGATGGCGCCTTCACGTCGAATTAGTTCTGTTAGTCGTTCGGTTAGCGAAACCGGCAAGGCAGAGATTACCTGAACAGCTATCGATCGGTGCGATCTTCTTTATCAAGCAAGCGGGTCGTATTCTCAGTCACGCTGG
>DATENQ010000175.1:0-6814 GCA_035275005.1 Pyrinomonadaceae bacterium
GTCGCGGTGTAGACAGTGACGCCGGAACGATCCGTTTCACCGCTAAACCACGTGATGGGCTTGGGCTTCTTGCATACCGTGTCCATCATGTACTGGCCTTCGAGGCCCCACCACACGCCGTACATCTTTTCCAGACTCGCGATCTCTTTTTCATTTGCGATACTGCGTTGCTGCTGAACCACTGCTCCGTTCTTCGCGTCGTACATTACTGCGTGTTCGAACCAGGGATTCTTAGCCAACAACAGATCAAGCTTTCTGCGTTTATCGTCATCCGAATCAGTTTCAGATGGAAAAGCTTCTCGTGCCTGGTCGGCCATTTCGTAAGCCTTTCCGTTTATCTTTTTCGCGGAACTCGCGAGCACGTACTGGAAGTCACGATGGATCAGTGCCTCGACCTGCTTGCCGCGCTGAATCGATTTGACGTGCTTAAAACTGACGACGATGAGGGCCAATGCGGGCAATACCACCGCCAAACCGAGCGTAAGGACGAGCCGGAAACGAGTGTTACCTTCTCTTCTTTTGGACTTCATGGCAGGCCAGAGAATACGCCCGGCGGCGCTGGGCTGTGTCAAGGGTACGTAAAAATTTGTTAAGAGTTGTGAACTTTCATTTTTAGCCGCAAATGAACGCAGATTACGCAGATCTGCGTTTATGTGCGTTTATCTGCGGCTAATTATCTTAATCCAATTTCGTGTCTTTGGGACTTTGTGGTTAAATTTGCGGCCATGGAATTAATAGCGAAACACATGACGATGCAGGAACTCGAAGCCGGAATGGACCACCTTCGGCAAGCGCCAAAAGACAATGGCGTAGTAGAGTTGATCGTAAGTCGTCCCGGCGTCGACCGGCGCGAAGTGTTGGAAGAAGCTGAGCTCGATCCTGTGAAAGGCCTCATCGGCGACAACTGGCTCGTGCGCGGAAGCGGGAAAACTCCGGACGGATCCGCGCATCCGGAAATGCAAATCAACATCATGAACTCGCGCGTGACGGCCCTCGTGGCCCAGGAGATGGAACGTTGGCCGCTTGCCGGCGATCAGCTTTACATCGACATGGATCTTGGCCGCGAAAACCTTCCGCCCGGGTCACAACTGGCAATCGGATCGGTGGTGCTCGAAGTCAGCCCGCTGCCTCACACAGGTTGTAGAAAATTCGTCGCGCGCTTTGGTATTGAGGCAATGGAATTCGTGAATTCTCCCGTGGGCAAACAACTCTGCCTCCGCGGCATCAACGCCAAAATCATCCAGGGCGGCATCGTGAAGGTGGGCCAAACTGCGAAAAAACTTTAGCCGCAAAGCACAAAGGCACATAACAGCAAAAATCATTTTCTGCCTTATGTGCCTTTTTGTGGCTAGTTCTTCTTAAGATCACAGCCGGCAGAAGCAGGATAGCTGGAGAATGTGCTACTCCGGCTTCCTGCTCCTGCCCTGCTCACGCGGCTCTCTGCCGCGAATGCCGTCCTACGGCAAACTCCTCCACCATCTTCTTATTGAACGCGGGTATATCGGCAGGCTTCCTACTGGTTATTAAGCCGTTATCTACTACCACGTCGCGATCGACCCAACGCGCGCCCGCATTTGTCAGATCGCTTTTCAACGAAGGCCACGAAGTAATGGTGCGTTCCTTAACTACTTCCGAATCAATCAACGTCCATGGCGCATGACAAATCGCAGCTACAGGTTTGCCCGTCGCAAAGAAACCATCGACAAACTCAACCGCTCTCATCATCATTCTCAATTGATCGGGGTTTCTCACGCCTCCCGGCAGTAATAATGCGTCGTAATCATCAGAACGCGCCCTGCTCAAGGGCATATCAACTTTAAATAAATCCGCTTTTTCGTCGTGATTCCATCCCTGCACTTCATTATCGGCGGGGGAAACAATCTCTGTTGTAGCTCCAGCTTCTTCCAATGCTTTCTTCGGTTCCGTCAGCTCAACCTGTTCGAAACCGTCGGCGACCAGGATCGCCACTTTCTTCCCCTTCAGTTTCCTCTCCATGAGGTTCCTCCTTGCCCCCAGCGAAAACTTTTGCCGTGAGCCGGTGGCGTTCATGGAGTACGGCGACTTGTAAGCTTTCGTCGGCGGACCAAAGCCGGGCAAGTCACCGCACTCCAACGTGCCCTGCTCTATCTGGCATACTTAAGCTAGGCAACATAGATGCCGTAAGGTGAGACGTCAAAAAGCCTTTATGCATCGGATCGTACAGATTTGAAGAGGGCAAAAAACGGAATAAACGTAACGAAGCCCGACACACTGTTCGAACTCGCTACTCGAAAGATGCTACGGGATTGCCCCGTGGAGGCTTCACGGTCGCAGCTAAACCACCCGCTGTTTCCAACGCCCGCGCCGGAAGACTATCGCGCTCACCACCGCCAACGTCGAAAACGCAATGGTGACGGCTGCGAACACGCCTTCCGGACCCATTCCCAACCAGACGCTAAGCACGTAGGCAAGCGGAATCTCCCACAGCCAGAACACAAAAAGGTTGATGATCGTGGGTGTCCAGGTGTCGCCGGCGCCATTAAACGATTGGCCGAGCACCATGCCGTAGGCGTAAAACAGGAACCCGTAAGAGACGATGCGCAGACAGTCGATGCCGTAACGAGCGACTTCCGGCTCGGGATCGTACAGTGAGATGATCTGTGGCGCGAAAAACACGAAGAGGAGCCCGACTATCCCGAGGAAGATCATGTTATAGAAGCCTGCTCTCCAGACTGCGCGTTCGGCTCGATCCGGATCACGCGCGCCTAGTGCCTGGCCGACCATCGTCGCCGCTGCATTGGCCATTCCCCACGAAGGCAGCAGCGCGAAGAGAATCACGCGAATCCCGATCGTGTAACCTGCCATTGCGTTACTGCCGAAACTGGAGATGATGCGCACCAGTCCGATCCAACTCGCCATGCCGATGAAGACCTGAAATGTCCCAGTGCCGGAAAGTCTGATGAGTCTGCCGATGATTGTCGGCTCGATGCGAACATGACGGCGCTCGATGTTGAAGCGACCACCCTCACGAATGAGCTTGCTGATGGCAAAGAGCGCGCCCGTGCCTCTGCCGATGTTTGTAGCGATAGCGGCGCCGAGCAGTCCGAGTTTCGGAAATGGTCCGAGTCCGAAGATCAAACACGGACCGAGCAGGATGTTGATCCAGTTTGCCAGCCACAACGTGCGCATCGCGATGGCTGCGTCGCCCGCGCCACGGAAGATAGCGTTGATCATGAAGAGCATCACGACCGTGATGTTGCAGGCGAGCATCACGCGCGTGAAAGAAGAGCCGTGCTCAACTACCCATGGCGAGCCGCCCATTAGTTGAAGCAACTTTGGCGCGAGTGAAGCGCCGATGATGCCGATTGCGATCGAGACGATTAGTGCGAGGGCAATTGCCTGCACCGCCGCGCGTGCAGCGCCGTCAGGATTCTGTTCACCGATACGGCGCGCAACCATTGCCATCGCGCCAATGCTCAAACCGATCGCGAGAGCGTAAACCAGAGTCAGCATTGATTCGGTGAGACCGACGGTAGCGACAGCTTCCTTCGCAACATCACCGCCCAGGTGCGATACCCAGTAGATATCAACTACCGCAAAGACGCTTTCCATGAGCATCTCCAACACCATGGGGATTGCGAGCAGCAGGATGGCGCGTCCGATGGGACCGGTCGTGTAGTTTCGGTGCGAACCGCGGATAGATTCCTTGATGGCAGACCACAGGCTTTGTGAGTCTTCGTGGGAGACAGTTACCGTATCGGCCATGATTAAACCTCAGCCACGGATTTACACAGATGAACGGATTATTTTCTTATCTGTGAAGATCCGTGTAATCCGTGGCTAAATTACCTGCCGTAATCATCCTGAAGACGAACGATGTCGTCTTCGCCGAGATAATTTCCTCGCTGGACTTCGATGAAAACGAGATTTGTCTCGCCCGGGTTCTCTACGCGGTGGGCAGCGCCTATAGGAATGTCAATCGCTTCGCCGGCGTGGACGAGGATCTCTTCGTCGTCGCGAGTCACTTTTGCCGTTCCTTCCACGACGAACCAGTGCTCGGCGCGTTGTGAGTGTTTTTGATAACTGAGTCGTTTGCCCGGCAAAACTTCGATCCGCTTCACTTTGAAGGTGCGATCCTCTTCCAGCACGGTATAGGTGCCCCAGGGCCGTTGATCAAACTCGCGCATAAGCTCCTCCCTTGAACGGTGGAACGTTCTTCATAAAACACAAAAAAAACAAAGGCCCAAAAATGGGCCTTTGCGTCTTTCGAGATTGGGTTATAACAGATTTAGGAGGCGGCTTTCAACGTCAAATAAATCACGTTATCTCGTCGCTTCACCAGAACCAGCGCCGGCCTGGCGCCTGATCGCTGAATCGCGGCTGAGAACTCGGCAACAGTTTTTACCGGTTGACGATTGACTTCCTGAATCAGGTCGCCTTGTCTGATTCCGGCAGTGGCCGCACTGCCCGCCGGATCCACTTTCGTCACCAGCAATCCCTGATCGCCGGTGTCGAGTCCATAGCGCGCAGCCGTCGTACTGGTGAGTGGTTGCACTGATAACCCATAGCGCTCGTTGCCTACGCCACCACCATTATTGCTGCTGCTTTCTTCTTCACTCTCCGGTCGTTGTCGATCCGGCAATTCCGCCAGCGCGACCTGAAAATTCTGATCGCGTCCGTTTCGAATCGCCGTTACGTCAACGTTCGCACCGGGACCCAGGCTAGCCACGAGATTTCTCAGGCTGTTATTGTCCACGACCGGCTGTTTGTTGATAGCCGTAATCACGTCGCCGCGCTGGATTCCGGCTTTCTCAGCCGGACCGCCAGGCGCAACCGAGCTCACAATTGCTCCTCGCGCAGCCGGCATGTTCAGGCTGGCCGCCAGATCCGCATCGACCGATTGAATGGTGACGCCAAGCATGCCGCGCCGCACTTTCCCAGTCTTCAGTAATTGATCCATGACCGCCTTGGCCATGTTTGAAGGAATCGCGAAACCGATTCCGATATTGCCGCCCGAGGGCGAAAGGATCTGAGAGTTGATACCGATAAGCTCGCCGCTCGTGTTCACGAGGGCGCCACCGGAGTTGCCGCGATTGATGGCGGCGTCAGTCTGAAGAAAATCTTCAAAACTGCCGTCGCTGAGACCCGTGGTGCGACCTTTCGCGCTCACGATGCCCGAGGTTACAGTCTGGCCGATACCCAGCGGGTTACCGAGCGCCAGCACCGGGTCGCCTACGCGGACCTTGTCTGAGTCGCCCATGGAAACTATCGGCAAGTTTGTCGCCTCAATCTTCAGAACTGCGAGATCGCTCGGCGGATCGGAGCCGACCAGCTTGGCGATATAGGTGCGATTGTCGTTTAGCTCGACTTTGATTTCGAGTGCTCCGTCAACGACGTGATGATTTGTCAGAATGTAGCCGTCAGAAGCGATGATGACTCCGGAACCCACGCCCTGCACCTGCCGGGGCGTCTGCGGTTGCTGCGGCAGTCGATCGCCGAAGAACTCCCGCAGTGTCGGGTCGTCCATGAAGGGGTACTGTTGGGACGCTCGCGCACGCTCGGTTGACCGGATGGTCACGACCGCCGGCGAAACCCTTGCAACGAGGTCAGCATATGAACTCTGAACACCCGCAACCTCAGCGCCGGCTACCGGCGCAGGCGCCGCGGGTTGGCTTGCTGTCAAGCCCATTAACTTGCTCTGACCACTGCAAGACGCGAACGAAAATACAACTAAGACGAGACTTAAAAATGTGTTTATCCGAAAAATTGATCCTGTCATTCCAATATTCTCCAAGTTCTATGCAGAAATGCGTAACGGTTTGATTCATATAAGCCCTGTGCGGTTTCCCGCCACAAAAATGGTAGCAAAAGGCTGAAATGATCTCTTACTGCATTAAAATTGTTTTCAATCTGATCCTTTCTGTTGTGCCTTTTGAGCCTCTTTGTGGCTAAAATACGGCGCAGTTTGAGGTAGAAGGTGCATCAGACAGAACGCTCCAACGGTCACGAAGACAATTCCGTTCTCATCGTCAACGACGAGCCTGATCAACTGACCCTCATGGGTAATCTGTTGCACAAGGCTGGTTATTCAGTGCTGACGGCTGAAGACGGTGTTGAAGGTCTGGCTCTCGCGCGCCGGGAGCGACCCGACCTCGTCATCAGCGACGTCACGATGCCGAGAATGAATGGCCTGGAGTTCTGCCGCGCAATTCGCGCCGACTCAGAACTGAAAACCATCCCGATTCTACTCGTCAGCGCCTTGCAGAAAGATACCGAAAGCGTCGTCGCCGGCTTGCAGGCCGGTGCTGACGACTACCTCGAAGTCCCTTTCGACTCGACCCGCCTAATCGCGAAAGTCTCGCGCCTGCTGGAACGCTCGCGTCTCGAAGCGAGCTATCGCGATCTCGTTGAACAGGCCAGCGACATGATCTTCACGCAGGATCTCGCCGGCAAACTGACGAGTATAAATCTCGCGGGACAAAAGTTTCTCGGACGCAAACCCGAAGAAATCATCGGCAATTCCTTCTTCGGCGTCTTCGGCATCATTCCGGAAAGCAATGGTTTTGCCAACAGTTTCGCTCGCCCGCAGGAAACACGCGAGTTTCGCCACCAGTTTGTGGCCCGGTCGGCAGCCGGCGAGGATCGCTGGCTCGACCTGATCATCTCGCCCATTAAAGACAAACTCGAGGAAACGATCGGTTTTCGTGGCCTTGCCCGCGACATCACCGAACGAAAACGTTTTGAAGAAGCCCTGCGCGACTCCGAAGAGCGTTACCGTCTGCTCTTCGAATCAACGCCGCAACCGATCTGGGTCTACAACGAAGACACTCTCGCT
>DATENQ010000176.1:0-33194 GCA_035275005.1 Pyrinomonadaceae bacterium
ACAGTAACTTTCGACACCGACATCAAGGTGAACGACACGCTGGTCAAGAAGGGCACATATCAGGTCAAGTTTGATGACGAGACCGGTCAACTTTCAATCCTCCAGAACGGCAAGGTAGTGGCCCAGGCAATGACTCGCCTCGAAGATCGGGCTAAGAAAGCCAATGACTTCGTGTTGAGATCGGAAGTCAACGGCAACGAAACGCAATTGACCGGTGTCACCTTTGATGGCTCCGACAAGAACGTGGTGATCAGCAACGGCGGCGCAACAACCACCGGCAGCAACTAATTCCCCAAAAACAAACAATCCCCAATAGGTCCTATAGGACGTATAAGTCTTATAGGACCTATTTGTGTCTTCGTTCCTTTGTGGTTAAGCTGGCAATATGAGATACAGGCGCTTTGGCCGCACTGGCTGGGAAGTCAGTGAGATCGGCTATGGAATGTGGGGGATGGCCAGTTGGTCCAACTCCAGCGACGACGAGTCGCTCGGCTCGCTGCAAGCATCAGTCGATCGCGGCTGCAACTTTTTTGATACGGCTTACGCTTACGGTAATGGTCGCAGTGAAAACCTGTTGGGCCAGATCGTAAAATCCAATCCCGGTAAACGCATCTACACCGCCACCAAGATTCCGCCGAAAGATTTGAAGTGGCCCGCGCTGCCTGAATCAACTTTGATGCAATCGTATCCACCGGATCACGTCGAAGAGTACGTGCATCGCAGTTTGGAGAATGCCGGGCTGGAACAGTTTGACTTGATGCAGTTCCACACCTGGAATGACGAGTGGATGCGCGACGATCGCTGGTTCTACCGCATCGACGACATGCGCAGTCAGAAACTGATCAACGCCATCGGCATCAGCATCAATCGTTGGGAACCGTGGAATGGAATTCGTGCCGTGCGCAGCGGCCAGATCGATGCGGTGCAGGTGATCTACAACATCTTCGATCAGAATCCGGAAGACGAACTGTTCCCTGCTTGTCGAGAAATGGATGTGGCGGTCATCGCGCGCGTGCCGTTTGATGAAGGCACGCTGACAGGAACGCTGACGAAAGACAGTACGTGGCCCGAAGGCGACTGGCGCAATACTTACTTCGTTCCCGAGAACCTCATTCCGAGTGTCAGGAAAGCAGATGAGGTTAAGAAAGCGCTCGAGGACTGGAACCGCGAGCGCCGGACAGAGATCACGATGCCCGAGCTGGCACTGCGGTTTATTCTCGGCAATCAGGACGTGAGCACGATCATTCCGGGTATGAGAAAGCTCCGGCACGTTGAAGCCAACATCGCTGCGAGCGATGCCGGACCACTGCCACCGGAGCTACAGGAAAAGATGCGACCATTCCGCTGGGTGCGCAAACCCGCCCCATGGTCTCAGTAACCACAAACAATTATTTAGTAGCCACAAAAAGCACACATGAATTGAGCGAGGTCGCTGTTTTACTTGAGCGCTTCGCTGTTCGTTATGTGCCTTTTGTGCCTTTTTGTGGCTAAGTCTTCTTTGTGGCTAGCTCTTCATTCCAAGGGTCTTCACCAGGAAGGCCCAGCGATCCGCGGCCTCTTCAATGATCTTCGACGTCGGTTTCCCGGCGCCGTGACCCGCCTTGGTTTCGATGCGAATCAGGATCGGTGCATCACCAGCCTGCGCTGCCTGCAATGCTGCGGCGAATTTAAAGCTGTGACCCGGCCACACACGATCGTCATGATCAGCCGTGGTGATCATCGTCGGCGGGTACGATGTTCCCTGCTTGATGTTGTGTAGCGGCGAATATGCGTACAAAGCCTTGAACTCTTCCGCGGTGTCTGACGAGCCGTAATCAGAAACCCAGGCCCAACCGATCGTGAACGTCTGAAACCGCAGCATGTCCATCACGCCCACCGCCGGTAACGCGGCGCCAAACAAATCCGGGCGCTGTGTCAACGCCGCTCCGACCAGTAGACCACCGTTGCTGCCGCCGCCGATCGCGAGCTTCGGCGTCGACGTATACTTGTTGTCGATCAACCATTGCGCCGCGGCGATGAAGTCGTCAAACACATTCTGCTTCCGCAGTTTCATCCCGCCCTGGTGCCACTCTTCGCCGTACTCACCACCACCGCGCAAATTCGGCTGCGCGTAAACTCCGCCCATCTCCATCCAAACCAGATTGCTGACTGAAAACGCGGGCGTCAGAGAAATGTTGAAGCCGCCGTAACCATACAGGTACGTGGGATTGTTGCCGTCGAGCTTCAGACCTTTCTTGTGCGTGATGAACATCGGCACTTTCGTACCGTCTTTGCTCTGGTAAAAGACCTGTTTGGTTTCGTAATCCACTGGATTGAAGTCAACCTTCGGCTGACGAAAGATTGAGCTCTTGCCCGTGGTCATGTCGTAACGATAGATCGTGGTGGGCGTAGTGAAACCGGTAAACGCGTAGAAGGTTTCCTTGTCAGTCGCCTTGCCGCCGAAGCCTTCCGCGGAGCCGATTCCCGGAAACCCGACTTCATTCACAAGCTTGCCGGTCGCGTCGTAAATCTTTACCTGGGTGTACGCGTCTTTCAGATAGTTAAGGACAAACTTCTTATTGACGAACGAGGTGGCTTGAAGCGTTTCTTTGCCTTCGGGAACAACGACCTTCCAGTTGTTACGCGCCGGGTTGGCCGTATCGATCTCGATGAGCTTGCCGCGCGGCGCCTGCAGGTCAGTCTGAAACCAGAATCGCGATCCTTCATTGCCCACAAAATTGTAAGCCGCATCGAAGTCGTCAAGCAGCTTAACGACGGGAGCGTCTTTCGCCTTCAGGTCTTTGTAATAGACACGGCTCTTCACGTCCGTGCCCTGGAAGACGGTGATGATCAGGTAGTTGCCGTCTTCAGTAACGGCGCCGCCAAACAGCCAGTCTTTCTGATCCGGACGCTCATAAACCAGCACGTCTTCGGTCTGCGGCGTGCCGAGCTTGTGGTAATAAACTTTCTGAAAGTAGTTGGTTGACTTGAGCGTGTCGCCTTTTGGTTCGTCGTAACGGCTGTAAAAAAATCCTTTGCCGTCGCGCGTCCATGAAGCTCCGGAAAACTTCACCCACTTGAGATGATCTGAAAGATCTTTGGCTGTTTCGACGTCGCGAACCTTCCATTCCTGCCAATCAGAGCCGGAGGCGGACAAGCTGTAGGCGATGAACTTGCCGTCAGGACTGACTTGCAAACCTGAAAGTGCCACCGTGCCGTCGGCCGAAAGCGTGTTCGGATCGAGCACCATCTGCGGTTGAGAATCGAGCGATGTGACGGTGTAAAGCACTGCCTGGTTCTGGAGGCCACTGTTGCGTGTATAGAAGTAGCGGTTTCCTTCCTTGAATGGAATACCGTACTTTTCGAAGTTCCATAACTTCGTGAGCCGCTCCTTGAGCATGCTGCGCTCCGGGATGGCGGCCAGGTATCCGAAGCTCAACTTATTTTCAGCTTCGACCCAGTTGCGCGTTTCTTCAGAGTCGAGATCTTCGAGCCAGCGATAGGGGTCGGCGACTTTTACGCCGTGATAGTCGTCAACCTGATCGCTCTTTCGAGCGGGTGGATAATTATTCGGTTTTATCATCTGCTGCGTGATACCTGCGGTGATTAAACAGAGAATTAGAGCAAAGCGCAGTGGGTTGTGTGGCATACAACGCTCCCTTCGATTTCAGAACCAGTGAGTATAAACGAACCTTAACCACAAAGGCACTAGGGCACAAATAAGAATATGTCTTTGTACCTTTGTGTCTAAGTGGTTTAATTGCGTACGACGTATCAGTTTCTCAGAAGGAGTTCCTTCCCCTATGTACGAAACACGTTCGGGAACATTTATGGGCGCTGTAGTGCTCGCTGTCGGTCTCGTGGTTGCGACCACGATCGGCGGCTGGTTTTTCGTCAAAGGCAAACGAGGTGACCAAACCATTACTGTAACGGGCTCGGCCCGCAAACGAATCACGTCAGACCTGGTGATCTGGCGTTCCGCAATCTCCTACCAGGCGCCGACGCTTTCCGAAGCGTATCGCTCGCTTGCCGAAGCAGTGCCGCGAGTGAAGGCTTACATGGTCAGCAAAGGCATCGCCGAGAACCAGATCACTGTGTCGTCAATCTCTTCCCAAACTCTCCACGGCAGAAACAGTGACGGCATCGAGACTTCCGACATCACCGGCTATTCGCTACGACAGGAACTTCAGGTGCGCTCGACGGAGGTTGAGAAGATCGGACAGATTGCTCGTGAGGCGACGGAGTTGATCAACCAGGGAATACTGCTCGAATCGATGGCTCCCGAATACCTTTACACCAAACTGGGCGACCTGAAAATCGAGATGCTCGCGGAAGCAGCGAAAGACGCCAAGCGCCGCGCGGAACAGATCGCACAGAGCACCGACAGTTCGATCGGCACCGTCCGCACCGCCCGCATGGGCGTGCTACAGATCACGGCTGCTGATTCAACTGACGTCTCGGACTCCGGTATGAACGACACCTCCTCGCTCGAAAAAGACATCACCGCGGTCGTGAATATCGGTTTTGCAGTGGATTAGCAAAAGAGACAGCCACAAAAAGGCACATAAGGCACAAAAGAGAAACTACAAATTCAGTTCTAAATCACTTTTGTGCCTTATGTGCCTTTTTGTGGCTAAAAAAGATTGACAACTCACCGATGTCTGGGCGAATCTAAGCCAACGCTTGCCGCCCCCCGGTGAGTAAATTTTTAGTCCGTTAACTCTCCGAGAAAAATTATGAAAGCAAGTGCCCGTCTATCCCTTTTTGTCGTTGCCGTTCTTTTTGCTGCCGTCGAGATGAGGGCACAGGAGAGTAGTGCGGTTCGTCCCCGCGTGGTCGCGACCGCCACTCAGGATCAGCAGATACCCCCCACCGTGCCGCAAGCAAAGCCGGCTGACCTTAACCCCAGTTTGCCGATCATCACTGAAGCAGAACCACAGAAGAGACCGGCAGGCCCGATAACTTACCTGACGCCGTCGGTGATTTCAGCTCGCATCTCCGAAGCACAGCGCATGCTCAAAACGCGACCCAAGCCGACCGCTCTGGCTGTTGGACAGATCCAGTTTGTGACGGTCGCTGCGTTGGATCGCGAAAACGCGCGCACACATTTCCTAACCCTCTCGAAGGAGACGTTTTTAACAAAGGGCGCGGAGGTCAACACCGTGACGTCCGAGGGCACGAGCGTCACGTTGCGCATAATTCGTGCTAACGGCGTCAACACAGCGATGACGATCTTTACGCCCGATGGGAAATCGCTCGCGCCGCTGACGATTGAGTATCCGATTGAACGGGGCGGGAAGTTCCTTGAGACTGCTTATTACACGTCAGCGCATCCGGCGTTGCTGTCAAACGATCTGGTGCGCTCCGGCCAATCGTATGTGCGCAACATGCTCGATCTCGCTGCCAAACGTTTGCGCGATAAAGGCGTGGCGATTTCGCCGATGCTCGTGGACGTGGCTGAGCGTTTGTGTGTTGTCGAACACGTCGATCACGGGCGCTTTCGCGACGAGAACCGGCTCGCGCTCTACGATGAGATCTATTCGTTGTTTGCGCTGAACGAGATCGACACATATCGCTATTCAGTGAGCAGCGCCGGAGCCGGCGGCATGGTCCAGATGATTCCGTGGGCGTACAACCTCGAACGCACACGGCATCCGGGAGTTGGTTTGATTCCTGATTTCGTAACCGGAATGCGCAACCACGGTAACGCACTTCAGGCAATGCTGCTCTACATGCACGACACCTGGAACGAGATGACCGCGAACGATGAAGTTCAATATTCGCTGAGCACGAAGACTGCTACACCAGCCGAATTGCTCGCGGCGGGATACAACTCGAATGCGGCCAAGCTGCCGGGCTATCTAAAACGCGGCGGCGACGGCTGGCGCACACTCATCCCACGTGAGACGCAGATGTATTTGCAGATCTACAAGTCGTTCGAGGGTTTGGTGCCCATGCAGTCTCGCTCGGCTCCACCAGCAGTGAATTAGCCTCAGCTTACACGGTTGAAATAAACAGGGATCTGCGCGGGAATTAACATTTTTCCCGCTAATCCTGAAAATCGTGTACTCTTTTCTCATCTCGCTGTTCTCTCGGCTCTTCGATGTTTTGCCCAGACCTTTCAGCCCAATGGAGCGATCGATATGTTCTTTTCCCCCACCCGTCGTCCGCACACTAACTCCCTGTCATTTCTGATTTCCACGCTTTCGTTGTTAGTGCTCCTTGTGAGCACTCAAACAGCGAATGCACAGTCGTTTCAATCAATACCAGGGACCTACTCTGTTGGTGAGAACCCCAACTCCGGCGCCGCAGGTGACTTCAATGGCGACGGCAAACTCGACCTCGCCATCCCCAACGTCTTACACAAAAACGTAAGTGTGCTGATCAATAACGGGAACGGCACTTTTGCAGGCGCCGTCAATTATCCAGTGGACTTCAATCCCGAATGCATTGTCATCGCTGACTTCAACGGTGACGGGAAACTGGACCTCGCGATCGGTAACTTTTTTGGTGGTCCTACTTCTTCCGGGACAGTCAGCATCCTGCTCGGCAATGGTAACGGGACATTCCAAACAGCCGTGAATTATGCGGCAGGAACCCCGGAGGATCTTGCCGTAACGGATTTGAACACCGATGGCAAATTGGATCTCGTAGTAGCCAGTTATAGTGCAAATAAAGCAACGGTGCTACTGGGTAACGGTAACGGCACATTTCAAACAGCCGTACCTTACAGCACAGGGCCGGGGCCGGCCGGCGTTGCTATCGCCGATTTTAACGGCGACAGTAAACTTGATCTGGCAACAGCAAATTTGGGCAGCTCCATCATTAGCGTTAACAGCATTAGTATTCTGATTGGGAACGGTAATGGAACTTTTCAGGATCCGGTCAATCACGATCTGGACACACGTGCAACAGACATAACCGCGAGAGATCTTGATGGCGATACTAAACAGGATTTAATAGTGGTCGGCGTTGACGTTGATGCCATCCTGGTGCTCATGGGAAATGGTAACGGGACTTTCCAGGGACCAGTGAGCTATGCAACGGGCGGTAACGAGCCCCAAAAACTTGACCTCGCGGATTTTAATGGCGACAGTAAAATCGATGTTGTCACAGTTAACGCGAATATTCCTTCTTCTTACAGCGTATTTCGTGGTGTCGGCAACGGCACGTTCCTGGCAGCTGCTAATACACCTTCGAGGAATCAATCATGGGCTCCGATCGCGGGCGACTTCGACGCCGATGGAAAGCCTGACCTGGCTATCACGAACAATAATTTCGACCTCGTAGATGTATTCCTAAACTCTCCAACTGTGTTCGCAGTAAATATTCTTGCTACGCAGGGAGTTGCGGTAACGGCCCAGCTCGCGCTTTTTATTGATTACGACACCAGCAAAACCGCCGGCAGCTTTACGGCGAGTATCAATTGGGGTGACGGTACCTCAGCAACAGCAGGCACGGTGACTACAAATCCCGCCGGCGGGTTCGACGTAATGGGCACTCATACTTACGGAGCGCCCGGAACCTTCAACGTCAATATTGAGGTCGTCGATGACAATAATAACTTTGCGCGCGCAACAGGCACGGCAACAGTAAAGGCAGCTACCACCACAACCGTCAGCTCATCCGTAAATCCGTCTGACCTTGGGCAATCAGTGACGTTCACTGCGACCGTAACGGCCAGTGCCGGCACACCAACGGGTACGATTCAGTTCAAAGACGCTGGAAATAACCTCGGCACACCTGTGGCTTTGAACGCAAGCGGCGTCGCGACTTTCAGCACTTCATCGCTCACGGTAGGCACTCACACGATCACGGCGGAATACTCAGGCGCGGCGGGGTTTGAGGCAAGCAGTGGCACGTTGCCAGGTGGGCAAGTAGTTCGACCACAGCCGTCACTTTCCGTCGACGACGTCTCAGTTGCTGAAGGCGACAGTGGGACCAAAACGTTGACGTTTACGGTCAGTCTTTCCGCGGCGAGTAATTTGACGGTGACCGCTAACTTCGCGACGGGCGATGCCAGCGCGAACGCCGGCTCTGATTATCAAGCGGCAACAGGAACTTTGACTTTCAATCCGGGCGATACGAGTAAATCAGTTGAGGTTACTATCACCGGCGACACGACAAACGAACCTGACGAGACATTCGTTTTGAATATCTCTAATCCGGTTAATGCAACGGTGAGCGACGGCCAGGGCGTTGGGACGATCGTCAACGACGACGCTCCGGTGTTGTTGATCGACGACACGACCGGACGCGCACTCGCGCTCGACTCCGTGATTGCCACGCGCGATCCGTTTTCGTTGACCGAACCATTTTACTTCGGCACCGACAAGCACCGCCGTGTAGCGTTATTCGTTTGGCGACTTGGACTTCTTTCCGGGGACACGGCAGCAAATATAACGGTTACTGCTCACGATGGTGCGGGGGGAACTTACAATCTTGCAGTTGAATTTGTGGGCCCGCTTGCAGGAGTCGATGGTGTCACTCAGGTCGTCGTTCGTTTACCCGACACGGTAGCCGGAGCGCCAGGAGATCTGTTTGTCAAAGTCCAATTGCACGGCCCCGCAAGTAGTGAGGCGGTCATTAAGATCTTAGGACCGTAAAACTGATCCGTGTTAATCCGTGGCTAATACTGATCGTGAATCTGCGTACTGTAGTTTATAAAGTTTCCAGTAAAGCCCACGTTCAGCCAACAACTCCTGATGCGTTCCCTGCTCGCGAATCTCGCCGTGATGCAGCACGATGATCCGATCCGCGCTTTGAATCGTTGACAGCCGGTGCGCGACGACGATCGACGTGCGGTCGCGCATCACGCGTTCGATTGCGCGCTGGATTAACTGCTCTGTCTCCGTGTCAATCGAGCTCGTCGCCTCGTCGAGAATCAAAATCGCAGGATCGAACGCAAGCGCGCGCGCGAACGAGATGAGCTGCTTCTGCCCCACTGACAACCCCGCACCACGCTCGCGCACTTCAGCCTCATATTCCCCCTTCAAGCGCCGAATAAAACTGTCCGCACGGACCTCCTGCGCTGCCCAACGCACACGCTCCTCGTTGATATCCTCGCGCCCGAGACGAATGTTGCCTTCGATCGTGCCGCTAAACAGAAACACTTCCTGAAGCACGACGGCAAAATTCTGTCGCAGCGCGTTCAAATCCCATTCACGCAAATCGACGCCGTCGAGCAAAATCCTTCCACGCTGAATATCATAGAACCGCATTAGCAGGTTCGTGATCGTCGTCTTACCCGAACCCGTGTGACCAACCAGCGCAATCGACTGCCCCGGCTCGACTGTAAACGACACATCCTTCAGCACCCAGTCTTCTTCGTTGTAAGCGAACCACACATTCTGAAATTCGATACGACCGCGCGCGCGCTCCGCCTTGCGCGGCGGCTCCGGCGTCACGATCGCAATCGGCTGGTCGAGCGTTTTGAAGATCCGGTGCGACGACACCACAGCTCCCTGGAGCACGTTGTACTTGTCCGAAATGTCGCGAATGGGCTGAAACAACATCTGCGAATACTGAATAAACGCCACCAGGGCGCCGAGAGTGAGCACGGTATGATCCGGCGTGTTTTGCATGATGCGATAGCCGCCATACCAGATGATGAGCGCAACGCCGATCGCGCCGATCAGATCGACGAGCGGAAAGAACACCGCGTAGTAAAAGATCGTGTCGAGATTCGCGCGGCGATACTTATCGTTGATGTGGTCAAACGTGCTTAACGACTTCTCCTCAGCGTTGAAGATCTGGACTGTCTGTGCTCCCGCAAAGTGCTCCTGCAGGAACGCGTTTATTCGCGCGATGCGCGTGCGCACGAGGTCGTAGCCTTTCCGTGCGCCTCTGCGAAACCACGTGGTCGCCGCAAAAAGCATCGGTACCGTCAACAAACTGATCAGCGTGAGTTTCGGATCCGTCCATAACATCACCGAAATGATCGCCGCGATCATCACGAGATCGCCGAGCAGGTCCGTCACGCCTTCAGTGAACAACTGATTGAGCGCATCGACGTCCGCCGTTAGCCGCGTCATGATGCGGCCGACCGGATTGCGATCGTAGTAAGCGACCTCCTGGTGCTGGAGCTTGTCGTAGAGCTCTTTGCGAATGTCGAACATCGTGTATTGCCCGACGCTGTTAACCAGGATGGACTGGAAATAGGAGAACACAAAACGCAGAAACTGCGTGCCCAGGTACAGCCCGACCAGCAACATCAGCCCGTCGGTCGTGCGCGGCAGGATGTACCAGTCGATCGCATACTGCGTAAACTTCGGCTGCAACACTCCGAGCAGATTGGGCGCGAGCGTAAAGGCAAGCGCGCCTACAAGTAGACGCATATAAGGCTTCAGGTAGCGCAGCAATCGCCGCCCAACCTGGAGATCGTAAGTCTTCCCAATCGCTTCTTCTTCGTGAAACTGTTTGACTGCTGTCGACATTAACCCTGTGTTTATCCGTGTAATCCGTGGCTAATTAAGTTGCGGCTAATTCTTCCTCAAGCAATTGCCGTTCATACAACTCTGCATACTCACCGCCAAGCTCGAGCAACTCGTCGTGAGTTCCCTGCTCGATAAGACTGCCTTCATCAAGGACGCAAATCATGTCGGCTTCGCGCACAGTCGAAACACGATGCGAGATGATCACGCTGGTGCGGTCGCGCATCACGCCACGAAGCTGACCTAAAATCTTCTCCTCCGTGTACGTATCGACTGACGACAACGCGTCGTCGAGGATCAGGATCTTCGGCTCACGCAACACCGCGCGCGCAATCGCCGTGCGCTGCTTTTGCCCGCCTGAAAGCGTGATGCCGCGCTCACCGACGAGTGCTTCGAAGCGATCCGGAAAGCCTTTGATGTCTTCAGACAGCCCCGCAATCTCCGCCGCCCACTCAACTTCCGCCTGCTGCGCATTCTCAACACCGAACGCGATATTTCCCTTCACCGAATCGCTGAATAGAAACGTCTCCTGCGGTACGTAGCCAATGCTCGAGCGCAGTTGCGCGAGGGGATAGTCGCGTATGTCAACGTCGTCGATAAAGACCGTGTGCGGCGGAGCTTCGATCAATCGCGGGATCAAATTCGCAATCGTCGACTTTCCGCTGCCGGTGCGTCCCACAAAAGCAACCGTGTGACCTGCCGGAATCGTCAGCGTTAAGTCTTTGATCACCGGCTCTTCGTTCGCGTGATACCTGAACGTAAGATCACGAAATTCAATCTTCCCCTGGATCGGCTGCTGCTCGACCACGCCCGGCGCGTCGGCGATCGATGGCTCGATGCGCAGGACCGCGTTGAGTCTCTTTAAACTCGCAGTCCCACGTTGATAAAGATTCACGACGTAACCGAGCGCGATCAATGGCCAGATCAGCCGCGTGAGATAGAGATTGAACATCGTAAACTCACCGACCGTGATCTCTCCTCGCACCGCAAGCGGCACGCCCGCCCAGATAATGATCACGTAACCAAGCCCGATCAGGAACGTCATCAATGGCCGCATCAACGCTTCGACACGCACGAGGCCGAGATTGCGCTCGGCATACTGCCTGTTGAGATTGTTGAAGGCCGCCATCTCTGCGTCTTCCTGCGCGTACGCGCGCACCACACGCACGCCGCTGAAGTTCTCCTGCGCGCGCGCCGTGATTTGGCCGAAGAAATCCTGAATCTTTTCGAAGCGGTTGTGAACCTGCTGGCCGAAAAACTTAACAGTCAACGAGACGAGCGGCATCGTCACAAACAGCAGCAACGTCAACCACCAGTTGAGCGTGAACATCATCGGCAGCACTAGAACGACGACGAAGACAGTCTGCAGGCTGTACATGATCATCGGTCCGGCGAGCTGCCTGACCGCGCTGAGATCGTTGGTGGCTCGCGCCATCAAATCGCCGGTGCGATGTTCGTGAAAAAACGAGAGCGGTTGGTCGACGAGGTGTTGGTAGAACACCTGCCGCATGTCGTACTCGATATTGCGCGACATGTTGATGAGTATCCGGCGTTGCAGAAAAAGAAAGAGCCCGCTGATGAGACTGGCGCCCACCACCTTGCCGGCAGCGATAGTGAGTTTCGTCCAGGAGATTTCAGTCCAATTCTCGTCAATTGCCCGGCCAACGATGAGGGGAATAAAAAGACCCATGGCCGTGCTGGTAAAGATGCAGAATATTCCGAGCGTCAGTTGGAGTTTGTATTTCCGAAAGTAGAGCGCAAATTTCCTTAAATCTTCCACGCGAGGATAATAGCAAACCGCGGATGAGACGGATAAATGCGGATTAGATGTTCATTCGCAGATAGGTGCTGAGAGCTGTGGCGGCGAGTTTCTCTTTTGAATCGAAGAGTTCCGCTGACACTGTGATGATTCTCCTGCCCGCACGCACGACTCGCGCTGAGGCACGCGCCGTTCCTTCAGTTAGTGGTCGCATGTAGTGAATTGTGAGATCGACTGTCGTCGTGCGTTCGTTTTCTGCAAGCAGCGGCACGATCGCGAAAGCCATCGCCGAGTCGATCAACGCGGCGATGGCGCCACCGTGTGCAATGCCGCCGTTTCGCAAGAGGTCTTCCCGGATCTTCATTGAGAGCACAGCGTGTCCGGGCTCGACTAAGTCAGCCTCGATGCCAAGCAACCTGGCAAAGGGAATATCGTTGGGGGTCATGAACGAAAACTTTCCCCGGGGTTGGCAGGCTCGACAATCACGGCAGTGCCGTAAGCCAACACTTCCGTGACGCCCTGGGAGAGCTCCGTGGTGTCGTAGCGCGCGCCGATTATCGCGTTCGCGCCGACCTCGGTCGCGTGCTGAATCATGATGTCGAAAGCATCGTTGCGTGTTTGTTCGCACAACGTGGTCCATACGGTGATGTTTCCGCCGACGAGGGTTTGCAGGCCCGCTCCGATCGTGGCGAAGACATTTCGCGAACGCACGACGATGCCGCGCACGACGCCGAGATTCTGCACGATACGGTGATTCGGCAGCTCGAAAGCTGTGGTGACCATTTGATGCGAGACTGAATAGCGCGGCGGGCTGACAGCGTAAGGAACGCGTTGTTGCATGGAATCTGAACTCATCGCTTTTCTCCTCGGGTGGAGTTTTTTGGTTTGTACAGACTTGCGCCTCTCGGCTTTTGAGATCTCGTTTTGGGTATGAATAGAAACTGTTGCAGATCGCAGCGCGCGTTTTTGTCGAAGACGACGCCCTCGAGCTCGAGCAAACGTTGTTGCTTGTCATGCGGCAGGACAATGTTGCCCGTCGAGCATGCGCCTTGCGCATTGACGACGCGATGCCAGGGTGTTCCGTCAGGCGAGGAATGCATGCAGAACCCGACCGTCCGCGGCGTGTAGCCTTCGCCGAGTAGCTCAGCGATTTGGCCGTATGTCATCACGCGTCCGGACGGAATACGTCTGACCATTGCGTAAACTCGCTCGCGATACTTTGGATCCGCTTGTTTGATAGCTCACCTCTGCGTTCTCAATACAACTCGCGCCGGGGCGCCGTCGCCTTTGTTGCTCTGTAAACGCAACGGCAGGCAGATTAGTTCGTACTTGCCTGCGGGAACGTCGCTCAGATTCAGGCCTTCGACGATTACGACGCCGTGAGATAGCAGTGCGAGATGCGTCTCGTTATTCTCCGAATGAAATTTTTCGATCGAGAGATAATCGATGCCGACCAGTTTTGCGCCGCGGTGGGCCAGTGTTTGCGCTGCTTCCAGATCGAGGTACGTGAAGTCAGTGCGAAATTCGAGTTTGGGCTCACTCCAGAACGCTGAGTTCCGTGTTTTGAAAAGTATTCGCTTCGCGCCCGGAGAGCAGTGCGCGAGGACAAACTCGTTGTCGATGGCGCGATAGTCTTCCGGAACTTCCACTACTTCAGCTTCACCAATCAGGACGTTAAGATCTAAAGCTTCAACCTTCGCCGCGCCTTCGATGAAATGCGCGGGGGCATCGACGTGCGTGGCCGTGTGCGCGCCGATATTCAGCGCCGTTACGTTCGCACTGTCACCGTCGGACAAACTTCTATAGTCTGTGATCTGGACCGCAGGATCGCCGGGCCAGGTGGGCAGATCATTGCGCAGCGGAACGGTCACATCGTAGATGGGCATTGGCGAATAGTAGTTTATAGAGTATTTTTTAGCCACAGATGAACGCGGATGAACGGTGATCGGATCAGCGTTCATCCGCGTTCATCTGCGGCTAAAAAATACAATGAAGATTCGAGTTGCCGCTTCCAGCTACCTTAATTCCGCGCCTTTAATTTGGAGCTTTTTACACGGACCGCACGAAGGCAGTGTCGATTTTGTTGAGGCGGTGCCGGCGCGTTGCGCGCAATTGCTCGCGCAGTCGTCAGTCGAAGTCGCGCTTGTGCCGGTGATCGAGTATCAGAGGATCGCCGGTGGTTCGCTGGTGCCGAATGTTTGTGTCGGTTCGCGTAAAGAAGTGCTGAGCGTTGTGCTCGTCTCAAAAAATAAACGACTCGAAGACATTCGCAGCGTTGCTCTGGATGAGTCGTCACGCACTTCGGCGACCCTCGTGAAAGTCATTTTTCGAGAATTCCTGGAGCATGAGCCTGAGTGGACAACGCGCGCGCCCAACCTCAAAGAGATGCTCGAACGGAACGACGCGGCGCTCATTATCGGCGACCCCGGCATGACGTTTCCGAGACAGGGTCTGAACGTTTGGGATATGGCAGGTTTGTGGAAGGAGCACACCGGTCTCGGGTTTGTTTTTGCGATGTGGATGGTGCGCAACGACGCGACCGAAAGCGCGCGCAGCGTCGATTTTGCGGGGGCGCGCGACGAGGGAGTCGCCCAGATCGAAGAGATCGTTCGCTCGTATCAGGACAAAATTCCGATGCGAGTCGAAGAGCTGCGAAACTACCTGACCGAAAACATCGTTTTCAATGTAGACGAGTCGATGGAAAGCGGCTTGCGGCTCTATTTTGAATTGGCGTTCAAGCATGGTCTAATCGACAGCGTGAAGCCGCTGAAATTTATCTAAAGCAATGTCATCCAGCAATATTCAACCGATTCTCGATCGCGTGCTTGCGGGGCAGCGCATGTCGGTCGAAGAGTGTACGACGCTGCTCGAATCGCACGACATCGCGCGCATGGGCGTCGCGGCTGACGAGATTCGCGCGCAGCGTCATCCCGACAACATCGTCACGTACATCATCGATCGCAACGTTAACTACACCAACGTCTGCAACGTCGTCTGCACTTTCTGCGCGTTCTATCGCCGCCCGGGCGCTCCCGACACGTACGTTCGCAGCTTCGAAGAGATCTGCGAGAAGATCGATGAGACGATCGCGCTCGGCGGCACAGGCGTGCTGATGCAGGGCGGACTGCATCCTGACTTCGGCATCGAGTGGTACGAAGATTTGCTGCGTTCGCTGCGTGAGAAGTATCCGGGGTTTCAGTTGCACTGCTTCTCGCCGCCTGAGATTCACAACATCCACCTGATCTCGAAACTCGACTACGAGACGATCATGGCGCGTCTGAAAGAAGCGGGGCTTTATAGTCTGCCCGGCGGCGGCGCGGAGATTCTCGACGACGAAGTGCGCAAGCGAGTTGCAACCAAGTGTACGACGGATGAGTGGCTGGATGTGATGCGTGCGGTGCATCGCGTCGGTCTTCGCTCGACGGCGACGATGATGTTTGGCATCGGCGATAAGATCGAGCATCGCGTCAGGCACTTGCAGCGTATTCGCGATCTGCAGGACGAGACCGGCGGCTTTACGGCGTTCATTCCGTGGACTTTCCAACGCGAGAACACGGCGCTCGGGCGCAGGATTAAAGACGAGCCGACGGGTGTGGATTATCTAAAGATGCTGGCGGTCTCGCGACTCTTCCTCGACAACATCGAAAACTTTCAGTCGTCGTGGTTGACGCAAGGGTTGCGTCTCGGGCAAGTTGCGTTGCGTTTCGGCGCCAACGACATGGGCTCAATTATGATCGAGGAAAACGTCGTCTCAGCGGCAGGCGCCCACAATCGCGCGGACGAGAAGATGCTGCAATTCCTGATTCGCGAAGCCGGTTTCACCCCCCAGCAACGCGACATCCTCTACAAACACGTAAATAGGCCACAGATTTTCACGGATGAACACGGATCAGACAAAACCGATTTTGCTTTATCAGTGTAAATCTGTGTAATCCGTGGCTAAGTAACTGCGAAGTCGAATTGCTCCTGGTGGATTGTCGGGTCGCTCGTGATGTCGATTGGACCGAGGTAGTCTTCGATTTCGATCATCACGTCGCGCTCGCTGGATCGCAGCGCCTTTGCAACGTCGGGATTGATCCGCAGCGTGACCTGCTTGTTGTCCTTGTCGCCGTTGATTCCCTTCGCTAACCGCCTCGCTTCTTCAAGCAGCTCGTAGCAAATCGTCTGCGGCGACTTGATCAACCCCGCGCCCTGACAATACTGGCACGGCGAGCAAAGCGTTCGCTCCAGCGACTGCTTCACACGCTTGCGCGTCATGATCACGAGTCCAAAGTCATTGAACGACAGCACCTTCGTCGGTGACTTGTCGTTGCGCAGTGCGTCCTGAAGTGCCTGCATCACTTTCTGGCGATTGCGTCGCTCTTCCATGTCGATCAAGTCGAGCACGATGATCCCGCCGAGATCGCGTAACCGAATCTGCCTGACGATCTCGTCAACTGCTTCGAGGTTCGTGCGCGTGATCGTATCTTCGAGACGACCGCTGCCGCGACCAACAAACTTGCCCGTATTAACGTCGATCGCGACCAGCGCTTCCGTCTGGTTAATTACGAGATACCCGCCGGACTTCAGCCACACACGCGGCTTGATCGCCTTGTCGATCTCAACCTGCACGCCGTACGCCTCGAGTATCGGCTGCTCCTTAGTGTACAGCTTGACGCGCTTCACCAAACGCGGCTGAATGCGATTGATAAACTCGACAATCGCCTGGTACTCCTCCTCTGAATCGACGCGTATCGACTCAAAGTCGTCAGACAATTGATCGCGCAGCAGCCTCTGAACCAGATCGAGATCGCGATGGACCAGCGCCGGCGCCTTCGACTTCTCAGCCGCGCCTCTGATGTCAAGCCACGTGCGCACGAGGTAACGAACGTCTTCACGCAATTCCTTCTCACTAATGCCGACTCCAGCCGTACGCACGATAAAGCCGCCCGACGGAATGTCTTCCTCGGCGCGGAGCGTTTGGATCAACTTGCGCAAGCGATGACGTTCGCTGTCTGACTCGATCTTGCGCGATACGCCAACGTGTTCCACGGTCGGCATGTAGACCAGAAAACGCCCCGGCAGCGCGATGTGCGAAGTGATGCGCGCGCCTTTTTTAGCGATCGGCTCTTTCGCGATCTGGACCAGTATCTCCTGACCTTCACTCAGCAGATCCGTGATCGCCGGTTGATGACGCTCGCGGCGCGACTGCCCGCGATACCCACGCTGATCGCGTTTATCGCGCTGATCACGCTGGTCACGCTGGTCACGTTGCTCCCGCTGGCGCGACGGACGCGGGTGCGTTTCCGGCGCGGGTGGGGGAGGAGGAGGTACAACCTCTTCCGGCGCTTCGACGAACTGCACTTGCTCACGCTCATCGTCCTGGCCGTCAGCCTGATTATCTACGTGATTGCCGCCGTCAGTTTCGGACGCTCCCGGCGGCTTGTTCTTGCCCGTACGTCGTCTTCTTCGTCCACCTCTGCGCGTGGCAAACTCACCACGCGATTGATTCTCAACCATGCGCGCGTCGGAGTCAGCGTAGCCTGCAACCGGCTCAGCGCCTTCGTCGTCAGCACTCGCGGCCCGCTTCTTCGAAGACTTCTTACTCGACGATTTCTTCTTCGTGGTGCTCTTGCTCGCAGCAGCAGCCTTGGACGGACGCTTCTTCTTTTCAGATCCCGATGCCGCCGCGGGCTTGCGTGATCGACGTCCAGACGGTTTTTCTTCGACGATCACCGGCGCCACGGCTTCCTCTTCGTCATCGCTAATGCGCTGGAAACCACCGCCGCTCAGCGTATCGTCTTCGACGTCGTCGATGAAGCTCGAAACATGTGCTTCACGCGGTCGACCTGGCTCGCGGATCGGCTCGGCATCAGCTTCGCCGTCATCAATTCTTTCGAACGACGCACCACCCAAGCCCTCTGAAAGCAACGAGCCTACCTCCGCGCTGCGGAAGTCGTCTTCCAGGTTGAACTCGACAGCGTGAATCTGATCGAAGATGCGCTCCTGAAGCCGCGCGTCTTTGAACATCTCGCCATTCGCCGCAGTCTCTTCTTCGTCCACGATGCGCTCGATGGAGGGATCACCGGCGACGAAAGGCGTGTCTGGTACTTCGAAAGACGGTTGCGATGGCGGCATTGAAGACGCTTCGTCGCCCTTCTCCCAACGCCGGCCACGCCGGCCACGGCGACCACGACGACCACGCGCGCTTTCCTGCGTCTCGGGAACTTCTTCGACGGCCGCAATCTCCGGTTCATGCAACAATGGCTCAGCTCGCTCCTGCGTCGCCTCGATCCGTTGTTCTCGTTCGACGCGATTGAGAGCCACTTCCTCAGCGGCCGCATGCTCCGCATCGGGAGTACCCTTCTTCGACTTGTCGATGACGATTCTTTCAAACTCTTCTTCCTCGTCGAAGAAATCGGAAACGTACAGGAATGCATCGCGTTCGAGTCCGATATCGACGAAGGCGGACTGCATGCCGGGTAACACCCGCATCACACGTCCCTTGTAAATGTTGCCGACGATTCCCTGGTGTTGTTCTCCACGTTCAATGTAGAACTCAGCGACCTTGTCGTCTTCAATGATCGCAATTTTCTTTTCGCGTCCGTTGACGCTCACGATTAGTTGTTTTGCCATTACCAGCCTTCTCTGGAAGTTGTTGACGCGCGGAGCTCCGCCTGCAAGCCGTTAGGCGAGGCGTTTCTGCGCAGGATTAAAGTGGGTATGTGTGGGGTGGCGCCTCGGTTGGCGCTAAACTCCGGTCGTCTGCGGATCGGTGTCGCGCAGAAAACCAAATCTCTATCTTTCAATACGAAGCCTGACTAGCCACCGGGCGCTATGCGCCTTCGGTCCTCTCAAAGGGAGCAGACTGATTGTGCTCTTGAACCTGTTCGGACCTGTGGGCAGCTGCAACCAAATTAATTTAAACCGTCCGAGGGACGATCATGAAAACTTGCCTCGCGGGGCAGGCGAGATGCCGGGAGTATAACCCAGATATAGGTTTAGCCACAAAGAGACCATCTATTTACTACGGCCACCCTTGGGGTCGTACTTCGGCAACGACTCGACAATAAAGTCGAATCCGAGCCACAAACTCCAACTGTGATGATAGAAAAGCACCGGAAAAATCAGTGCCATGACGAAGAGCAGTATCAACACACTGCTGTATTGCGCCCCAATAACCAGTAAAAAGAAGAAGCAGACCAGCAGGATCACGAGCTCGGTTGTGACCACATTCGCGAGTATCGCGCCCACAAAAAAGCCTTCTTCACGCTTGAAAAGCGAAAGGCAATGCGGGCAGTGGTGCCGAATGTGAAATGGGTGCGTGACGATCGTCGACTGGCCACATGCAGGACAACGCAGTCTCAAACAGCGACCCAACACCCTCTTGATCTGTTCCAAGTCTGTTTTCAAGTTACTGGCTACATATTAGCCTGAGACGAAAGTAAACCGAAAGCCTTGACAGACAGCCATCACCTCCGTTAGATCACAGTCCCGCTTTTCTCCCAGAAGCGAAAATCATTAATAAATCGAGGAGCGTAAGGGCTATGTCATGGCATAAGACCACATTTCCGTCGACTACAGAACACAATCCCGATGTCTTGCATATTGGAAAATTGGCTACAGAAGCCTTCATGAGAGAAGACAAGCCGCAGGGCTTCGGTATGTTCCATGCGAAGAGAGGAATACCCGATCAGCCGGGCTCGATACTCATTGTGTATCTTTCGCCTGTAGCCAGCGAGATGTGTCCGGAGGTTATGGAGAGTTATACCTGGGAGCCGTGCGAGGCACCTGCCCGCGATGAACAGGATATGGCCTGGGTTTTGGGAGACCCCTGGACCAAGAGTCTACTGCGGGAGTGGTTCGTGGAACCGGTACTCAGACCAACCGCAGAGGAAGAACAACAAGCTCAAGCGGCGAGCTAAAGAATATTTCACGCAAAGGCGCAAAGGAGCAAAGGGAATCTTAGGCGCCCTTTGCGTCTTTGCGCCTTTGCGTGAAAAGGACTGTCATTCAACAAATTGATTAACCACTCTTCGTATACCATTCCTGATTAACTCCACGTTGAAGTTGATGAGTAATCCCAGGCGCAGATCCATCAAACGCAGATAAGTTGTGAGTTGCATCTTGTGAACCGCAGCCAATGCTTCAACTGATTTGACTTCGAGGATTACCTTATTGTTGACGAGCAGGTCAACGCGAAAACCAAAACCAAGGTTAAGACCGTCATATCGGACTGGAATACCACGTTGCTGAACCACCATTAATCCGCGTTTTTGCAGTTCGTATCTAAGTGCAGCCTCATACACAGACTCGAACAACCCCGGCCCGAGCGTTTTGTGAATCTTGAATGCTGCATCTACGACAATGGTCGCGATTTCGTTTTCAGTCATGTGAGGAACTCCTTATGAGGTAAGAAGCGAAGACTATATCAATCCCCCTTCACGGTGAGGGGGTCGCTTTGGGGTCGACGATTTTGAGGGTGGTGCGGATAAGGTCCCAGGCGGGTGAAAGTTTTTTGGTTTGAGTGTCTGGTCCAAAGATGGTCATTACTACTACGCGCTGTCCCACGATGGCCCAGTAGATTTTAGCCGCGCCTGCTTCGCCTCCAAGTGAAGCGCTGACGGCTACACCGTCGGCTTTGACGCCTCCAATCTCCGAGGTATCTGGTTTTTGTTCCGGCTTCGCTCCCATGTCCACAAACTGTTTCGCCGTCGCGGCGATGTAAGGATCGATAAAAGCCTTCTTCGCCTCCGGCAACTTCTCCGGCGTGATCTTGCCCTTGTGAGCAAAGATCCGGATCTGGACGTCACTGTCCGCTTTGGCCAACGAAAGCTGCTGTGCGTCTCCGGAACTGTCGTCAGTCAGGTTCCAATCGCTGGGATAGTCGAATGACAGACCATTCTTCGCGAAGTTCTTCGGCGTCTGCGCCATCACAACGACGCAAAAAAGAAACGTGACCGCCAATACTTTGATTCGCTTCATATCTCCTCCACCATCTTTCGCAACTGCTCGTTCAGCAACTCCCACACCTGTCGCACATGCTGCTCCGTGGTGCGAATGTTTCCGATCGATAGTCGCAAGGTAAGTTTGTCGTTCAGGCGAGTGTGGGAGAGAAGCGCGCGGCCACTCGCATTAACCTGATGCATGATCTGTTCGTTCAACTCATCCAGCCGTTCACGATGCGATCCCGGCCTGGCGCGAAAACAAACAAGCGCGAGGTTCAACGGCGCCATCAGTTCCCAATCAGGCGACTCCTCCACCCACGTCGCAAACAGACGCGCGAGCCGGCAGTGTTCGCGAATGCGAGCGGCGAGACCTTCGTGTCCGAAGTAACGCATCACCATCCACAACTTCAACGCACGAAAGCGGCGTCCGAGTTGAATGCCGTAGTCAGAACCACTGCGGACCTTTTCCTGTTCGGGAGTGCGCAGATATTCCGGCACAAGCGAGAATGCGCGTTTCAGGAGATCCATGTGCCGGCAATAAAGCACCGACAGATCGAACGGCGTGAAGAGCCACTTGTGTGGATTGGTGACGATCGAATCGGCGCGCTCGCAACCGGCGAGTATGTGCTGCAGCTCGGGAACAATTGCCGCCGACCCCGCATACGCCGCATCGACGTGCAACCACATCGCGTGCTCTTCACCGATCGGAATTATCTCGGGAACCGGATCGATGCTCGAAGTCGAGGTCGTGCCGACTGTCGCCACGATGCAGAACGGAAGATAACCATTTCGCTTGTCTTCATTGATGGCGTCGGCGAGCGCACCGACATCCATGCGAAACTCGGAGTCAGTCGGAATCTTGCGCAGGCCGCGCTGGCCCAGTCCGAGTGTGATGACTGCTTTCTCGATCGACGAGTGCGACTGTTCTGAAACGTAGACGCGCAGCAACGGCAGATCGGGCCGGCCGCTCATTCCCTCCTCGCGAATGCGCTTTTCGACCCCTTCGCGCGCGGCGGCGATTGCGTGCAGGCTCGAGACCGAAGCAGTGTCGTAGATGATCCCCTGCATGCCTGGATCGAGTCCCATCATTTGCCGCAGCCAGTCGAGCACGACTTCTTCAAGCTCCGTCGAAGCGGGTGAAGTGCGCCAGAGCATCGCCTTGTTATCAAAAGCGGCGGTCAACAGTTCACCAAGGATGCCGGGCGCTGAAGTTGAAGTGGCGAAGTAAGCGAAGAATGAAGGATGGCTCCAGTGAGTCAACGCCGGAGCGATCAGTCGATCGAGATCGGCAATGATCTGTTCCATCGGCTCGCCTTCGGCCGGCGGAACGGAGGGCAGCTTTGTCTTTAGGTCGCCGGGCTCGATGGCGGCCAGCACCGGGCGCTCGTCGATGTGCTCGAAGTAATCGGCGATCCAATCGATCAATTCGTGGCCGAGACGACGGAAGTCTTCCTTGCTCATGTCGCCCAGTTCGGGCGCGAGATAGGTTTTGGGGCTGTTCACGGCGGCAATCTTACAATAGGTCTCAGAAGACCTATAGGACGTATATGTCCTTTTTTATTTTGGATTTGCGTAACAAGCGCCTGAAAGCTATTATTCCTTGATTACTAACAGACTATCTAACCAGTCTCCTGTTACAGTTCGGGTAAGTTCGCCAGAAAACTTCTAGCCTGTGAGGACTTGTATGAAACGCATTCTAATAGCTTCGATAGTCGCAGTGAGTTTGCTGAGCGCGTGCCAGCAGAATGGAGGCGGCGCTGACAAAGTTCGGATTGGCGTCTTTATGTCGCTGACCGGCACCACTGCAAACTTCGGCATCTCCTCGGTCAACGGTATCAAGCTGGCTGCCGACGAAGTCAACGCTGCCGGCGGCATCAACGGTAAACAGGTCGAGTTGCTGGTGGAGGACGATCGCTCAGATGCGTCAGAAGCAGCCACGATCGTGACGAAGTTTGTCACGCAGGATCAAGTGCATGCCGTCCTCGGCGAGGTCGCCAGCTCCCGCTCAATCGCGGCGGCGCCAATCGCGCAGAATGCGAAGGTCCCGATGCTGACGCCATCTTCGACGAATCCGGAAGTTACTAAGAAAGGCGACTTCATATTCCGCAGTTGCTTCATCGATCCGGTGCAGGGCGCTGCCATCGCGCAGTTCGCGGCCAAGTCACTCGGCGCCAAGAGCGCCGCAATCATGGTCGATCGCAAGAACGACTACTCAACCGGTCTCGAAAAAGTCATCAGCGAAACATTCACGAAGATGGGCGGCCAGATTGTCGCCACGCAGTCGTATCAGGAAGGCGATCAGGACTTCAATGCGCAGTTGACGTCACTCAAGGGCGCCAATCCGCAAGTGATCTTTGTTCCCGGTTACTACAATGACGTCGGCCTAATCGCGAAGCAGGCGCGCGATAAAGGCATCACCGTACCGCTCATCGGCGGCGACGGCTGGGATTCAGTGCAGCTCTACCAAATTGGTGGCGCGGCATTGAACGGTTCGTATTTCACCAATCACTATTCGCCTTACGACACCGATCCGAAAGTGCAGAAGTTCGTCAACGACTACAAATCACGTTACGGCACCGTACCCGACGCGCTCGCAGCCACCGCTTACGACGCCGCGCGGATCATGTTTGACGCCATCAAGCGCTCGAAATCACTCAACGGCCCGGACATTCGCGACGCGCTGGCAGCTACCAAAGATTTTCCCGGCGTCACCGGAACCGTCACCTTCAACGAGCACCGCGACGCTGTGAAGCCAATCGTGATGATCGAGATCAAAGACGGTGGTACGTATGCGGTGAAGGAACGAGTCAACGTCGAAGGCGCAGCGCTGCCGCAAACATCTTCGAACACTGCGCCCGGTGCGCCTGCATCACCTCCAGTCAAGGCGACCAATCCGTGATCGCTACGGCACGCCCGCTTCAGTGAATCACGAGTATGAGCACGTTCCTCCAACAACTAATTAACGGTATCTCACTGGGCGCAATCTACTCCTTGATTGCGCTCGGTTACACGATGGTCTATGGGGTACTGAAACTGATCAACTTCGCCCACGGCGACGTCTACATGGTGGGCGCGTTCATGGGCTACTACCTCGCCAATGGACTTGGCGTGCGTGGTGCACAGATGCTCGGCATGAATCCGGAAGGATTCGTCGCGCGCGGGCTGCTCGGCGGCGGCACCCTGGAGCCGTCGTTAATCACGGCCCTCGTGGTGATGCTGCTGGCGATGGCGATCTGCGCTGCGATCGGCGTAGTCATCGAACGTCTCGCTTATCGTCCGGTGCGCAAGTATTCACGACTGACCGCGCTGATCACGGCAATCGGCGTTTCGCTGTTGCTCGAGAACGGCGGTCAGGTAGTTTTCGGCGCGGAGCCGAAGTTCTTCCCCGAGCTTTTCCACAAACAAAACCTCGATATTGCCGGTGGTGCCAGCATTAACACTGCCGACATCGCAGTGCTCGTCATCGCGCTGGCGTTGATGGTTGCACTGCAGCTGATTGTCTATCGCACCAAGACTGGTCGTGCGATGCGGGCCGTCTCGTTCAACTTGCAATCGGCGAAGTTGATGGGTATCAACACCGATCGGATCATCGCGTTCACGTTTGCGCTGGGTTCGGCGTTAGCGGCTGCGGCGGGCGTGCTGGTTGCGATTCGGATTCCGCGTATCGATCCGCTGATGGGTATCATTGTCGGCTTAAAAGCTTTCGTTGCCGCTGTGTTGGGAGGCATCGGCAACATCCCAGGCGCGATGCTCGGCGGGTTGCTGATCGGCATCACTGAAACGATGGTCGTCGGTTATTTGTCGCCGACATACAAGGACGCAGTCGCGTTCGCGATACTGATCCTGATACTACTTTTCCGCCCGTCCGGACTTCTCGGAACGGTCGCTCAGGAGAAAGTTTAAAACCATCCACGGATTACACAGAATCATTGTGTAATCTGCGTGATCTGTGGACTGGAGTGATATGTCCCGGTATCTGCGCAATCTCATCATAGCCTTACTGATTCTCGCCGTCCTTTTTGGACTCGACTTCGTTTTCCAGGGGCGATTCATCAATCCGTATTACACACGCATCCTGATGCTTTGCGGCATCTCGATCACGCTCGCCGTTTCACTCAATCTGATTAACGGTTTCACGGGTCAGTTTTCGATCGGCCACGCAGGCTTTATGGCGGTCGGCGCTTATTCGTCTGCTTACTTTTCCGTCACCTGGGGAATGAATCTCGCGAATTCACTCGGCGGAAAGCTCGGTTGGATTGTAGCGCTGACGCTCGCGACGCTGGTTGGCGCCGTTGCTGCGGGAATTGCAGGTCTGGCAGTGGGAATTCCTTCGTTGCGTTTGCGCGGCGACTACCTGGCGATAGTGACACTCGGTTTTGGCCAAATCATCGTTGTATTTTTAAACAACATCGAGGCAATTGGTGGCGCCCGCGGTTATTCAGGTATTCCCATCGTCAAGAGTTTCTTCTGGATCTTCCTGATCGCGATTCTGACCATCGTGATCGTTTACAACATCGTCAACTCCGCCTTCGGACGCGCGCTCATCTCGATTCGTGAAGACGAACTCGCGGCAGAAGCAATGGGCGTAAATACGACGCGCTATAAAGTGATGGCGTTTGTGATCTCTTCCGCGATGGCGGGCGCGGGTGGCGTGTTGCTGGCGCACTTCGATGGTTATTTAAATCCGAAGTCGTTTGAGTTCATCAAGTCGTTCGAGATCCTGATCATGATCATTCTCGGCGGGTTGGGCTCGATCGTCGGCTCGGTACTGGGCGCGATCGTGTTGACGATCCTGCCGGAAGGTTTGCGCGGGTTTGCCGAGTATCGCATGGTGATCTATTCGCTGTTGCTCATCGTGCTCATGATTACGCGACCGCAGGGATTGTTGGGATCCACCACGGCATTCAAAGGCTTGCGCAAACGCATGCGGCGACTAACGGAAGGACCGAGCGGCACTGCCAGCTCAGCGACGCAGAGCGAAACCTCCGTGGGGGGTGAGACGCATCGATGAGCGCAAACGGCGATACCGTATTACAGACCGACAAGACTACGATCCGGTTCGGCGGACTGACTGCGGTCAACGAGTTGGACATGGCCGTGAAGAAGGGTGAGATCTACGGACTCATCGGTCCGAACGGCGCCGGCAAGACGACGATCTTCAACCTGCTTACCGGAGTTTACCAGCCGACCTCAGGCGAGATTTATTTCAAGGGCCAGCGGATCGATGGCTTGCGTCCTTATCAGATCGCGGGCCGCGGCATTTCACGCACGTTCCAGAACATTCGCTTGTTCCCGAGTATGTCGGTACTGGAAAACGTGATGACCGCGTGTCACATTCACATGGGCCAAAAGCTGATCGACGCCGTGCTGCGCACGCCACGATTCCATACCGACGAACAAAAGCATCGCGAGCACTGTTTCGAGCTTTTGGAGATCTTCGATCTCGCGCGCGTGTCTGACGAAGGTGGAACAAGCCTGCCGTACGGTTCTCAGCGCCGATTGGAGATCGTGCGCGCGCTCGCGACACGGCCACAGCTACTCCTGCTCGACGAACCGGCAGCGGGAATGAACCCTTCGGAACAGGAAGATCTGATGCACTTGATCCAGCAGATCAGAGATCGCTTTGGACTCACGATCCTGCTGGTCGAACACAACATGAAAGTGGTAATGGGCGTTTGCGAGCGCATCCAGGTGGTCGACTACGGAAAATGCATCGCGCTCGGTCTGCCCCAGGAGATCAAAAACGATCCGAAAGTAATTGAAGCGTATTTAGGAGATTAAGTCGTCATCCAGAGATTACGCAGATGAATTTAATCTGCGTAATCTCTGGATAAATTCGCTAACCATGCTCACGCTGGAAAACGTCTCGGTAAACTACGGCGCCATCGAAGCACTGACCGGCATCTCGCTGCGCGTCGAGCAAGGCGAAGTAGTCACGCTGATCGGCGCAAACGGAGCCGGTAAAACCACGACGCTGCGAACCATCACCGGACTGCTCGAGCCACGCTCGGGTAAGATCACTTTCGAAAACGAAGACATCGGCGGCAAGCCGACTCATAAACTCGTCGCGCGCGGCATCTCGATGTCACCTGAGGGACGCGGCGTATTCGCAAACCTTTCAGTGCGCGAGAACCTTCAGATGGGCGCCTATCTGATCAAAAACAAGAAGGCCGTCGCCGCCGACATGGAACGCGCTTTCAACATGTTTCCACGCCTGCGCGAACGCGAGTCTCAAAAAGCCGGGACGCTCTCTGGCGGCGAGCAACAGATGCTCGCCATGGGGCGCGCGCTGATGTCCAATCCACGACTACTGCTGCTCGACGAGCCATCGCTTGGTCTCGCGCCGCTCGTGGTCCATACAATCTTCGAAGCTATCGACGAAATTAAGAGCAAGGGCACTACGATTCTCCTGGTCGAACAGAACGCGCACGCTGCTCTGGGCCATTCTGATCGCGCGTACGTGCTGGAGACCGGAAGAATAGTGATGGAAGGTCCATCAAAAGACCTGGCCAATGATCCGAGGATTAAAGAAGCCTATCTTGGTGAGTAGACGATCTACTCACACGTTGCGAAAAGCAATCCTTCCTGCCGCCATCGTCCTGATGGCACTTGCCTTCTCCTGTACGCGCCGGCCGGAAGAACCCGGTGCTCCCGATCGAAGCCTGATCAAGATTGGCTACTTCGGAGATCTGAGCGGACCGACGTTCAATTTCGGCAAGTCGGCATACAACGGCGTATTGATGGCCGCCGACGAGATCAATCAGAGCGGCGGAATCAACGGGCGTCGCATCGACGTCGTCATCGAAGACGATAAAGGCAGCCCCGAAGAGGCAGCACGACTGACCGCGAAACTCATTGACCAGGATAAAGTGGTGGCGATCATCGCCGGTGGCACGTCAGGCAACAGCCGCGCCGCCGCACCGAAAGCCCAGGCGTCGCATGTGCCGCTGATCTCGCCTTCGTCAACAGACCCGGCGGTCACGCAAACCGGCGATTACATCTTTCGCGCCTGTTTTGTCGATACGTTTCAGGGTGAAGTGATGGCGAGGTTTGCCGTGAACACGCTCAAAGCGCAGAAGGCCGCGATCCTTTTCGATATCAACTCGTCGTACGGGCGTGGACTGACGGATTATTTCAAGCTCAGCTTCGCGAAGCTTGGCGGCACGATCGTGAGCGAGCAGTCATACACGCAGGGTGATCCGGATTTTAAAGGGCAGTTGAGCACGATTCGATCTGCTGAGCCGGATGTGATCTACATTCCGGGTTACTACGGCGATGTGGCGCTAATCGCGAAGCAGGCTCGCATGATCGGGCTGACGCAGCCGCTGCTCGGTGGCGATGGTTGGGACGCGCCGGAACTGTGGCAGCTAGGCGGCGACGCGTTGAACGGCGCGTATATTTCAACTCATTACTCGGTTGATGATCCATCGCCGACGATCCAGTCGTTTGTCGAGCTGTACAAGCACCGTTACCAAAACCTGCTTCCGGACGCGCATGCCGCTCTGGCTTATGACGCGACGCGTATATTGTTTGATGCGATTGCACGCGCCGGCGCTAATGACGAAGGCAAGCTGCGCGAGGCGCTGGCACAGACGAAGGACTTCGCTGGCGTGACAGGCGTAATCAGCATGGACGCGAACCGCAACGCGGTAAAGCCGGCGGTCGTCTTAAAGTTGCAGGACCTGAGATTCATCTACCAGGAGAGAATCCAGCCCGACGCCGACGTCCCCCCCTCGCCAAGTCCGTCCCCAAGCCCGACAAAGAAGCGGTAGATCTTTTTCACGCAAAGGCGCAAATAAGACGCAAAGGCTTCCAATTAATTCTTCTTTGCGTCTTCCTTTGCGCCTTTGCGTGAAAATTCTTTACGTGCCTCCTCCAAAGCTGCGTAAACCAGTGCGCGCGCGGTGCCTCCGATTTGAGACTTCGAACCCAATGTCCGCTCGAGCGAAAGCGCCTCGTAAACATCCTCGCCAATCAACTCTGAGAACTCACTGAGATCCAATTCCTCCAGCTCTTTACCGCCTTCGATTGCGCGCATCACGATCTTCCCGACAGTTTCATGCGCCTCTCTGAAAGGCACACCCTTGCGCACGAGATAATCGGCCAGCTCCGTCGCATTCATGTATCCACTCGCCGCCGACGCCAGCGCTCGCTCCTTATTGACTGCGATATTCCTCAACACGGTCGCGCTAACCCTGAGGCTCGCCGACACCGTATCAAACGCATCAAACACAGCCTCTTTGTCTTCCTGCATGTCTTTGTTGTAAGCGAGCGGCAAGCCCTTCAACACCGTGAGCAGCGCCAGCAGATCGCCAAACACACGCCCCGCCTTTCCACGCACGAGCTCCATCGAGTCAGGATTCTTCTTTTGCGGCATCAAGCTCGAGCCCGTTGCGATCGCATCTCCCAGCTCAAAGAACCCAAACTCGTTGGTCGCATAAAGGATCACGTCTTCAGCAAGCCGCGACAGGTGGACCATGATCAACGAACAGGCGCTCAAAAACTCGACACAAAAATCACGATCGCTCACGGCGTCAAGACTGTTTCTCGAAACGCCTTCGAAACCAAGCGAGCGCGCCAGTGCTTCGCGATCGATCGGAAACGACGTGCCCGCCAGCGCCGCTGAACCGAGCGGCATCACGTTCACGCGTTCGCGCACTTCCGCCAGACGCGCGCGATCGCGCACCAGCATCTCAAAATAAGCCAGACACCAGTGCGCCAGCAGCACCGGCTGCGCGCGTTGCAAGTGTGTGTATCCCGGAATGACGACCTCGCGATGCGCTTCGGCGAAATCGAGGAGCGAGGTTTGCGCGTCGCGCACTACTTCGCTGAGGTCGTCGATCGACGTGCGGAGCCAGAGCCGAAAGTCAGTCGCGACCTGATCATTGCGACTGCGTCCAGTGTGCAGTTTGCGACCGAGGTCACCAGTCAACTCGATCAGGCGGGCTTCGACAAATGAGTGTACGTCTTCTGCCGTGGAGTTGTTGAAGTCCTGATCGCTCTTGAGAATGCGGTCGAGCGCCTCGCGAATCGTAGTGCCCTCTTCAGACGTGAGAACGCCCGCAACTTCCAACGCGCGGCAGTAAGCAATACTCGCCGTGACATCCACCTCAAATAGTCTGCGGTCGAAGCGAAAGGAATTATTGAACTCCGCAAAACCCGGATCAGTCTTCCCCTCAAACCGCCCACCCCACAACTTCATAAACGAACCCCTCCAAACGTTTGACGCCCGAACAACCGGCATGGTAGTTTATGCATCTATGCAGTGTTTATGCAAGTAGACTGCATAAGAAGTTATGAACAAGAGAAAGCGGCAGCAAAAGATTCTCGACCTTATACGCGCGAAGCCGATTGGTACGCAGGAAGACTTGCGCACTTTGCTCGAACGAGGCGGCGTCGCCGCGACGCAGTCGAGTGTCTCGCGCGATCTCGAAGAGCTCGGTGTCGTCAAACACCACGGCCATTACACGTTGCCGCGCGCTAACGGCAACTCCGCGCGCGGACTGCTGAGTTTAGACCACGCGGGCGACAGTTTGATAGTTGCACGCACATTCCCGGGACTGGCCTCGGCGGTTGCAGTCGAGATCGACGCCGCTGCCCTTCCCGAAGTAGTCGGCACAATCGCCGGCGAGGACACGATCTTCATCGCGGTTCGCGACTCGAAAGCACAGCGCTCCACGGTGAAGGAAATTTGGGACTTATTTTTGGCCGCAGATGAACGCAGTTGACGCGGATCAGAATCTGCGTTCATCCGCGTTCATCTGCGGCTAAAACCAATGGATGAAAATGAAGAAGGATATTAACAAAATCGTTCTCGCTTATTCCGGTGGGCTCGACACGTCAGTGATGCTGCGCTGGTTGAAGGAACACTACCAATGTGAAGTTGTCTGCTATTGCGCTGACGTGGGCCAGGGCGCGGAGTTGTCCGGTCTCGAAGAGAAGGCGTACGCGACTGGCGCCTCGAAACTTTACGTCGAAGATCTGCGCGAAGAGTTTGTGCGCGACTACGTCTGGACCGCCGTCAAAGCCAACGCAGTTTACGAAGGCGTGTACCTGATGGGCACTTCACTCGCGCGGCCGGTGATCGCGAAACGCCAGATCGAGATCGCGCAACAGGAAGGCGCAGATGCGGTGGCGCACGGCGCGACCGGCAAGGGCAACGATCAGGTGCGCTTCGAGCTGACATATTACGCGTTGCAGCCCGACATCAAAGTCATCGCTCCGTGGCGCGAGTGGGACTTCAAAGGCCGCACGGATCTGATCGCGTACGCGAAGGAGCACAACATCCCGGTCACCGCGACCGCGGAGAAGCCTTACTCCACCGACGCGAACCTGATGCACATTTCTTACGAGGGTGGAATTCTCGAAGATCCGTGGAGCGAACCCCCGGAGAATATTTTTCAACTAACACGCTCGCCGGAAAACGCGCTCAGTGATGCGCAGTACGTCGAGATCTCGTTTGCAAAAGGCGAGCCGGTAGCGATCGACGGAAAACAACTCGGCCCCGTCGCATTGCTCGAGACGTTGAATAAGTTGGGTGGAGCGCACGGCATCGGACGTGTCGACCTGGTTGAGAATCGTTTTGTCGGCATGAAGTCGCGCGGTGTATACGAAACGCCGGGCGTGACGATCCTGCAGGCGGCGCATCGCGCGCTGGAGTCGATCACGCTCGATCGCGAAGTGGTCCACCTGCGCGATTCGCTCGGTGGGAAGTTTGCGGAGAGCATTTACTATGGTTTCTGGTTTGCGCCTGAATTCAAGCTGATGCGCAAGATGATCGACGAAACGCAGGTAAGAGTGAATGGCGATGTGCGTCTGAAACTGTTTCGCGGCAATGCGATCGTCGTCGGTCGGCGTTCACCGAACTCGCTTTACGACGAAAACGTCGCGACGTTTGAAGCAGACACGGTTTACAACCAGCGCGATGCGGAAGGTTTTATCAAGCTGAACGCGCTACGGCTCAGATTGGGAGGTGGACAATGAACACGGAAATCAACGTCATCGACGTCGACAAGATCGGCTCGGCAACGTCTCCACTCGGTTTGACCAAAACGGTCGCGCTCGTTTCCGGCTGTGGTTCTACTAAAGCCGGCGATGTCGTCGTCGTTCGCGCGCTGACTGACAGCGCCACCTACAACATGCTCGAGCTGCCGACTGGCAGGCTCGCGAAGATCAATCCCGGCGACTTGTTGCTCGGCGTTCTCGGCCGGCGGCGCGCGTTGAAGGGTTTTGTCGGCGATGTGCCGCCGAATCTGGAAAACGGCGATCAGCTTCACCTGCTGAACATGGGAGGCGTGATCGGTCTTTGCACCGGACATCATTCCAGTCTTGGCGACGCGATCAAGTTGGAAGTGATTGGGCTCGTCTGCGATGAAGCAGGCCGCGTGATGAACATTGCTGATGCAGCATTGCCGCCACGCACGACACTCGGCGACACCGCGCCAATCGTGATGATCGCGGGCACGAGTATGAACAGTGGCAAGACTTACGCGGCGACTGAACTGATCAAGCAGGCTACGCGAGTGGGGTTGCGTGTTGCGGCGGCGAAGTTGTCCGGTGTTGCGTGTCTGCGGGATACGCTGAATATGGCGGATCATGGCGCGATCACGACTGCGAGTTTTCTCGATTGTGGTCTGCCGTCGACGGTCGACGTCGCGGATCTCGCGCCATCGTCGAAAGCGATCATCGCGCGATTGAATGAGGCGCATCCGGATTTGATCGTGATTGAGTTGGGTGATGGAATTCTCGGCGGGTACTCGGTCGACACAGTTTTTGCTGACGCCGAACTGCTCGAAGCAATGGCGGCGCTCGTGTTCTGCGCGTCTGACTACGTCGGCGCCTGGGGCGGCATCGAGTTGCTGCGGCGGCGCAGCGTTGAGGTTGACGTGATCTCAGGATCGGTGACTGATTCGAAGATGGGCGAAGATTACATCCAGTCGCAGTTCAACGTGCCGGCGGCGAATGCACGTCGCGAAGGCGGCGCGCTCTTCGATCTCGTGATGGCGAAAGTTGCAGCGAGCCCGCTGAAGGTTTCGGCGTAACTGTAGGGGCGGCACTCCGTGGCCGCCCGTCGCAGAATTCAGGCGGCCACGGAGT
>DATENQ010000177.1:0-3320 GCA_035275005.1 Pyrinomonadaceae bacterium
GAATTCGCGCGGTCACAAAGACTCGTTTGGTTTACCTTAGCTTGCCAGTAAACATGATTCGTGGGAGCAACAGTGACAGAGAGACCAGCACTGGCTGAGCCTTTTTACTCTAAAAGAGTCAACGTGGCAAGCAGTTTAACCTGCGCGCAAGGGGCTTTGGTTGTCGCGCTTTGGCGAGCGAGTGGCGCGTGCAATTCGGCTGCGAAAGTGTTTGCTGGCGCCGCAGATGGCAATACCCAGTCCGGCTAGACGTGGATTGAAAGCCGCGCGTCGCAGCCAGCCGGAAATCCGCAGGCGAGAATCAAACTTTCGGGTGTACTCGGAAGCGTATTCAGCGCCTACTAATGAAGGTGCTTTTCTATTACGAACAATCACGTCCGCAACCAGTTCCCCACTCTCGAGCGCCATCAGCATGCCGCTGCCGGTGAAAGGATCGATGAAGGCTGCCGAGTCTCCGATGGTTAGCAAGCCTTTCGCGGGACACGGTTGCTGCCGGCCGAAGCGTGCCCAGGAGGCACTCAGCCATTCGGATATGGGTTGTGCGTGCTCGAGCGTATAAGCTGCGCGCCGGTTCTTCATCACCATTTCGCGCATGACGACGTCGGGGTTTGAAGAATAGCGCTTTACTTGTTTCGCGGAGATGATGAAGCAGAGATTGCTGATCTCGCCTTCGACCGTGCTCAGGCCGCCATAACCGTCAGGGTAGAAATAGATCTCACATGCGCTGGGCGCGACGCGGGTGTTACGCAGGTGTGCTTTGAAAGCGACCAGCTTTGGTTTTGACTTTGGTTCGGTGCGGTGGAGTTTCTTTGTAAGAATGCTCGCGCGGCCGGTGGCGTCGATTGTGAGCGGTGCGAGGTATTCGTTTTCTTTTACTCTGACGCCTTTTACTTCTGTAGCGTGGAGGATCGGCTCGGTTACGCTCACGCCTTCAAGAAGAGTGACGCCGCAGTCCTGGGCTCTGCGGAGCAACACGTTGTCCATCACGGCACGGCTCAGGCCGAGCGCGGCGGGTCCGCCGAACCAGCTGCTTGGAACGTTGATGTGATGACCGCCGGAGGAGTAGAAGACGGTTTCGGTGAGCGCGGCGGGTTGAGAGGTTGACATGGCTTCCTCGACGCCGAGATTCTCGAAGTGTTTCTGGCACTCGGGAGAAATAAACTCACCGCACAACTTAGCCCGCGGAAACTTCTTCTGCTCGACAAGCAGCACGCGAACACCCTTGCGCGCCAAATGAATCGCGGCACTCGACCCCGCCGGCCCCGCCCCCGCGATGATCACATCGAATGTGTTTGCGTGGTCCATATTTACCATCACGGGCGGCCACGGAGTGCCGCCCCTACAGTAACGCCCGGATCTTATTTGTAGGGGCGGCACTCGTGGCCGCCCGTCGTCCGCATCACTACGCGGCTCGGGTGGAGCGTGCCTGCGGTTCCTGCAGATGCACGGTGGCACGGGCGGCGGCGCTTAACACCAGGCGATACGGAAAATGTCGCTCCACCGAAATGTCACGCAGGCCGGCGCGTTGGGCCAACTCCAGCAACTCGTCGACTCTGAAACTTCGCAGTATCGATAACGCCCCATCGTGTCGCAACAAACGATTGTGCAAAACCAACTTCCCGAGCGTCGTGTACAGCAGATACGCAACCGGATGACGATGAAGATCGATAACAAATATCCGTCGCCTCGCCACTCGACTCATCTCACGAAGAATCTGGACCACCTGATCGTCAAGAAAGTGATGCGTAAAGAGCGAGCACATCACGTAATCAAACTGCGCATCCGCAAACGGAAGCTCCAGCGCATTGCCACGCACGGAACTGATCTCATCGAAACGATTCGACTCCTCAATGATCGACTCCGCCATGCGTTCATTCAACTCAAGCCCGACCGCGCACAATTGTCGGCCAGTTTGCCCGGCCCATACCGCCGCCACGCGCAGCAATTCTCCGGAACCGGCTCCGATGTCCAGCACCGAAAAACTCTTCAATCCCTTCTCTTCAACCTCGCGCAGCAACGTGACTTTGAGACTATGTGCGTCACCCATCCAGCGGTTGACGAACTGTAGCTCGCCAATACAGCTTTCATACTCTTCCGCCGTGTAATTACCGGTGTCGATGTGTTCGAGCCTGTGACTGCGCTGTTTAAATTTTTGAAACATGTGACCCTGATCAACGATCGAGCTTTTGGACCACCAGCGCGCTGTTCTTCGAGCCAAAGCCAATACAATTGCAGAGTGCAATTCTCACACTCGCTTTGCGCGCTTCATTGGGGACGTAGTCAAGATCACAGTCGGGGTCAGGTTCGTCGAGATTAATCGTGGGCGGGATCTTGTTTGTGTGCATGGCGCAAAGCGCAGCGCTCAGGCCTGCGGCGCCGCTCGCGCCTTGCGGATGTCCGATTTGCGACTTCGTTGCCGACATCGGAATGCGCGCAGCCTGTCCGTCAAACGCGAGTTTCAAAGCACTGGTCTCAATGCGATCGTTGAGCAAGGTCGACGTCCCGTGCAAGTTAACGTAATCGATGTCCTTTGTCTCGCAGCCGGCATCCTCGAGCGCCAGCCGCATCGCGCGCGCCGGTTCATCACCGTCTTCAGCCAAACGAACACGATGATAAGCATCGCAGGTGGAGCCGTAGCCAGTTATCTCGGCATAAATCTTTGCGCCGCGATCGGTCGCGTGCTTGAGTTCCTCTAATACATAGATCCACGCACCCTCGCCGAGCACGATTCCGGATCGGTTGCGTGAGAAAGGACGCGAAGCACGATGCGGCTCGTCATTCCAATCGTTGGTCAAGACGGTCATGAGGTTGAACGCCGCGAGAATGCCCGGGGCAATCGGCGCATCAACGCCACCGGAAAGCATCACGTCCTGGCGACCAAGTGCGATGTGCTGCGCTGCGTAGGCCATCGCATCCGTCGAGCTGGTGCAACCGGTCGAAACGATGTGCGACAGACCACGCAGACCAAACGCCATCGACAATTCGCTCGACAGTCCACCATGCGTCGAAGCGGGAATCGTGTAGACGCTCGCTTTGTTCGTTGGACCAACGTACCAGTATTCGTATTGCTGTTCGGTGAAGGCGAGACCGCCGCCGCCGGTGCCGAGCTCCACGCCGAACGCACGACGCTCCGGAAGTGATAAATCATTAGCGAAGAATTGCGCGTCTTCGAGCGCTTCACGCGCGGCCGCGAGTGCGAGCGGCACGGTGCGCGGCACGTGTTTGCGATCTTTTGGATTGAGTTGCGACTGCCAGTCGAACGAGGGAACTTCCGCGGCAATCTGAACCGGAAAACTGGAGGGATCAAAAGCTTCAATCCG
>DATENQ010000178.1:0-2773 GCA_035275005.1 Pyrinomonadaceae bacterium
GCCGCCCCTACAAGTGTTGCGAACGAGGCAAAGTCGACTGTAGGGGCGGCACTCCGTTGCCGCCCGTCGACGAGCCCCAAAGCGCGATGATCGAATCTGCCTATCTTGATGCTCACGTCGTTGCGTATCCGGTCGAGTACATCGCCGGAATAGATCTTTACAACGCCGGCGAGTTTCATGCGGCTCACGATGCGTGGGAAGAACGCTGGATGGGTGAAGTTGGACCAGGCGAGAAACTTTTTCTTCAGGCTATGATCCAGTCCGCCGTTGCCTTTCATCATCTCGATATTGGTCGACCCGGCGCGGCGCGGCAGATGTACCTGCGGGCGAAGGAAAAGTTTGCGCGTTTGGGTGTGCGTGTTTTTATGTCGCTGGACCTCGATGAGTATCAAGCTCAACTCGATTCAGCGTTGTCGTGGTTGTTAAGCGCGGCGGATCCGAGAGAATTGACGCCGCCGCAAATCGATCCGCCAAAGATTAGACTGCTGGCGACGGTCGATGAGTTTGATTAGAAAGGACTGAGCCATTCTGAACTTTTCGCGACTGATTCTGCTTGCCTGCTGGTTTGGCGCCGCGTTGTTCTTCGGTGCGGTTGTCGCGCCGGCTGCTTTCGGCGTGTTGAGATCTTTTGGTCTACCCAATGCGAACGAGATTGCCGGTTCGATCGTCACGCGCTCACTTTCGGTCATCAACATCGCGGGCTTCCTGATCGCGTTGCTGTTGCTGGTAACCGCGATACTCAGGCGCAATTCTTCGAGTCGCGTCAGTTTGATTGTGCAATGCGTTTGCCTGGGCGTGATTGCGCTGATGACTGGCGTCGGACATTGGCTGATTGCCGCGCGGATGCGGGCGTTGCGCGCCGCCATGGAGCTGCCTATCGACCAGATTGCCGCCAGCGATCCGCGGCGCATCGAGTTCGCCGGCTTGCACGGTTATTCGGTTAACGCGCTCGGGCTTGCTATGATTGCCGCTCTGGTGGCATTGGTCCTGATGTCACGTAGTTTGCGCAATTGAATCTCAGGTAGGAAACGCTGTGAATATTATCGAAGACATTGACGACTGGCGCAGGCGATTTGCCGGCTGGCGACCGAGTGACGATCTTGCAGATTATCCGTTTGTGCGGAACCGCCGCGCGCCGTTCACGCCCGCGCGCCGCGCATTGCCAATGCTGAATCTCGCGCTCATCTCGTCAGCCGGCGCTTACATCGACGGCACCACTCCTTTCGACACTAATTCCACAACCGGTGATCTAACCTTTCGAGAGATTCCGATCGAAGTGGAAGCGTCAGATTTACGCTTCGTGGCGCGCGGTTACGATCCGGCCGCGGTGCAAAAGGACGTCGACGCGCAAGTGCCAGTGGAACGGCTGCTCGAGTTTGAACAGAATGGAATCATCGGCCAGTTGAATCCGGTGTACTGGAGCTTTTCGGGCTTCATTCCTGAGGCGGCGATGCTTGTCGAAGACCTCATTCCGAAGCTCGTCCAGCGAGTTAAACGTTACGAAGTGCAGGCGGCGTTGCTGGTGCCTGCGTCAACGTTGTGCCACCAATCCATTGGACTGGTAGCGCGCGCTCTCGAACTCGCCGGCATACCAACCATGACGCTCGCCGTAATCAAAGACGTCGTCGAATCAGTGCGCCCGCCACGCGTCGCGTTCTACGGCGGCGAGCTTGGCAGCGTGAGTGGGCTGCCGAATTTTCCAGAGCACCAGCGGCGCATACTCGATGAAGCGTTGCGCCTGATCGAGCCGATGGACCAGGCGGGCATACGAAAGCTCGCAGTGACGTTGGGAACGTGGGTACAAGAATCACGCGGCGAGCGCTAATCCTCATTGTGGTCCTAGTCTTCGCGATAGGGCTCGCGTATCTGCTTTTTGCGCCTGTACCGATCAGCCCGGCTGCGTGGACTCCGCCAGCCGCTCCAACCTTAACGGGCCAGTATCAACAGAACACACGTCTTGCTCCGGTGGATAAGCTGCCGCTCGGCGATGGGCACAAGCCTGAGGACGTCGCGCTGGATGCTGACGGGAAGATTTACGGCGGTTTCGAAGATGGCCGGATCATCGCGCTTCAACCTGACGGCACGCAGCCGCGTCTCTTTGCCAATACAGGTGGACGACCACTCGGGTTGATCTTCGACCATTCGGGAAATCTGATCGTTGCTGATGCGATCAAAGGATTGTTGTCAGTGAACAAGGCAGGCGAAGTAAAGGTCCTGGCTACGGAGGCTGACGGCATTAGGTTCGTGGCTCTCAACGATCTTGACATCGGCGCGGATGGGACGATTTATTTCAGCGAAGCCTCGCAGAGATATCCGATGTCGCAGTTTACTGAGGACTTGCTCGAGCATCAGCCCAACGGCCGGCTGTTGGCGCTGAGCCCGCAGACTCAAAAGCCACGCACGTTGCTGGAAGATCTTTACTTCGCAAACGGAGTGGCGGTTAGTCCTGATCAATCGTTTGTGCTGGTCGCTGAAACCGGGGAATATCGCATTCGACGTGTTTGGCTAAGTGGACCGAACGCAGGTCACAGCGACATCTTCATCGACAACTTGCCGGGGTTTCCTGACGGCATCTCTTCGAACGGCCGTGACAAGTTTTGGCTGGCGCTCGTGACTCCCCGCCAGGCGCTCTTCGATCGCATACTGCTGCCCTATCCATTCCTGCGCAAGGTAGTGGTTCGTCTCCCCAAGTTCCTCCAACCCGCGCCGCAACGTTACTCTTTTGTGGTGGCCCTCGATCAAAACGGTCGCGTCATCGACAACCTCCAAAACA
>DATENQ010000179.1:0-2582 GCA_035275005.1 Pyrinomonadaceae bacterium
TTCTGATCCAGACCTTGTTGGTCGTCAGTCCGCCTAGCGTTGCGCTTACGAAGAGTGACTGACCCGAAGGTGTGTTGTCAGGCAGCCTGTGTCGAAGAGCGGGGGCAAGCCCCTCTTCCTGACTTGTTCTATCCTTTACTCTTTTAACTAATTCATTCTGATCCGGACCTTGTTGGTCGTCAGTCCGCCTAGCGTTGCGCTTACGAAGAGTGACTGACCCGAAGGTGTGTTGTCAGGCAGCCTGACCACGATCTGTGTAAACTGATCGAGCCCCGGCACTTTACCCACGAACTCCACTGCCAGCGGAAAGGTATTCATGGCCGCGTCTTCAGCGTTGACGGTCACGGCCGAACTGTCCTCACCCGGCAACAAGTCTATGTTCATCGCAAACAGCATCAGCCGCGTCCGGTGGTCGGAACTGAAGTTGAAAAGGTTCGTGAGTGAAAACGGCTCGCTGAGCATCGTGAATGAATCAAGTGCGATAGCGATATCTGAACCAGTTTGAGTTACCAGAACCGGCCCCGCAAATTGAACGCGGAACAGAGCGCCGGTATCCGAGCCTGGTCCTCGCGCGAGGTAGTAAAGACTTCCATCCGCGCCAACCTTCAGATCGACAGGGCTCGAAGCCCCACTCGCAAAGCTGCTCGCTGTGATAGTTGCCGGATCAAACACGCGTATCCAACCACTGCACAGATCCCCAAAGAAATATTTGCCAACAAAGCTTTGCGGGAACTGCACAGTGGCCGGGTTGTAAAACGCGCCGCCCGCAATCGCGCAGCCGGTGGTGGCGCTGATGCCGTGTTGATAGGCAGCCAGCGGCGGTCGAAAATTGGGGTTGGCGCTTGGCCCCTCCACGGTGGGCCAGCCGTAATTCGAGCCGGCAATGCCATCGTTGATCTCTTCCCACGTATCTTGCCCGACGTCGTTGATGAACAGCCGTCCCGTTCCCGGCTGAAACGCAAAGGTAAACGGATTGCGCAAGCCGAGCGCCCAGATCGATCGATTGTTTCCGGCGGCCTGGTTGAAGAAGGGATTGTCGTTGGGAATGGTGCCGTTTGAGTTGATGCGCAAAACTTTTCCGAGCATGTTGCTCAGCGTCTGCGCGTTTGTGGGCGTGGCATTCTCGCCGACAGCGATATACAACTTTCCATCAGGTCCGAAGTGAATCGCGCCGCCGTTGTGGTTTGTTGCCGACGTGATATTGTCGAGCTCGAGAAGGACTGTTTCACTGCCCGGCACGGCAATGTCGCCGTTCGCAGTGAAGCGACTGACGCGATTGTGTCTTGGATTGGTCGAGACAGTGTAATAAACGTAAATGAAATTGTTGGCGGCGAAATTTGGATCGAAAGCGATTCCGAGCAGTCCGCGCTCGCCATTAGCGTCGACATTCAACGTCAGAAAAGGCGTAGACAGCAGCGCGCCATTCTTGACCACGCGCAGGCTGCCCCCTTGCTGACAAACAAAGATGCGGCCATCGGGAGCGATCTCCATTGCGGTAGGAGTGGAGAACCCTGAGATTGACGTTTCAGTAAACCCGGCGGGCAGCGTCGCTCCGTAAACATTCCCAAACAATGATCCGCAGATTGCGCAGATTAAGCAGAATAAAAAACAAAATCGGTGTAAATCCGCGTAATCTGTGGACAAGGTATTTCACCGCCTTGAAAGTTCAGCCACGATCTCTTTCACGGCCGCACGTGCTTCTTCGACTTCTTCCGGTTTGAAGGAAACTGCGCCGACTACGGCGTGGCCGCCGCCGCCGTAACGTTCGCAGATCTTCGCGATGTTGTGGGTGCGGGGGACTGGCGCCCACGGATTCGAGCCCACTGAGATCTTTGTGCGCTGCGGGCCGCGCGTAAGCGCTACCGAGTAAGTGGTTTCAGGATGGAGGTAATAGGGGATGAACTTGTTGAAGCCCTCGTAACCCTCGTCGATCAGATCAAACTGGACCACGCCGTCAGCGCTCGTTGCTTTGCGTCTGACGGTTTCCAACGTCTCGAGGTGCTGACGGAGTATCGGTTGAAAACGGCGCTGGACTTCCGCGCTCGTTGCGACTTCCTCAAGCGAGTTGGTCGTTAGATCGCGAATGATCTGTTCGATGAACGCGTCGTCTGGATCTGCTTCGATAACCTGCATAAGTTGCAACGCGGGTTCCTTCAGCTCCACGCACTGCGCCGGCGACTCATAAAGCGCGCCGTCGATGACGTGGGCCCAGTGGACCAGCGACTGAATCGGTTCGGCATTGAAACCGAAACGTTCGCTAGCGACGTCGGCAATAAACTCCGTGCACGACTTCCTGTCGGGATCGAGAAACTTCCGGCCTGAGGTGTCGGCGCGGAAGTGGGCTTCGTCTTCGGGAGTTAAAAAAGCGGATTCGTGGTGATCGAACCACCACGTGAGTTTCTCGGAAGCTGCGTATTTGAAATCGACGATCGCGTTCTCGTCGGAATCAAACATAGCGAGGTCAAACAAGTTGCCGGGACGGTGCAGCAATCCCGTGTAGCGCACCTCGGCTTCCGAATTGATGCGTTCTTTATAGAAGCGAGTGAAGGTCGCCGCGGAAGCAACCCCGTCGAAACAGTGAC
>DATENQ010000180.1:0-4302 GCA_035275005.1 Pyrinomonadaceae bacterium
ATCACCGCATCGGCTTGACGATTCACCAGCTCGATCTCGTGATGGAGGGAAACCTCGACCCCTTCATCGACGCACTGGTGGCGCATTACCAGGCGGAGAAGTTAAAGACTGAAGCAGTGGCAGCCTAGCTCCGCGCGCAAACAGCAACGACAAAGGTCTTTCGCGCAATGCCCCTTGCTACGAACGTCCTCCTGATCCGTCATGGGCAGTCAAAGGGAAACGCTGAACGTCGTTTCGGCGGTCATACCGCAACGCCCTTATCCGCACGAGGCCACCGGCAAGCGGAGTTAACCGCACGCACTCTCAAATCCGAATCTCTAACTGCGATCTATTCGAGCGACCTCGCCCGCGCCATCGAGACAGCACGACCGCTTTCAAACCTGACACGCTTGCCAATTCACGGTACCGACGCCTTTCGTGAGCGCAGCGTGGGCGTGATGGAAGGTCTGACTTTTGAAGCCGCCGCGCAACAACACCCCGAACAATACGCTGCACTGCTCCGGCGCGACTTCGAACACGTGTTGACCGGCGGCGAGAGTTATCGACAACTACTCGATCGCGCACGCGAAAAGCTTGACGAGATCATCGAGCAAAATCGTGGCGGCAAGATCGCGGTCTTCAGCCACACCGGAACGATCTGCATCCTCGCCCTTCACCTCATGGGCGCCCTTGACTCCCCCGAACTCAAGCCCGTCTGGATCTCGAGCGCCAATTGCGGCATTACGAGATTCGAGTTGCGTGACGATGGATTCGTGAGGGTGCTCACTGTCAACGATACCAGCCATCTTTCAGGGACATAGTAGCGTCTACGAGACCAGCCAAGGCTAGTCTCCCTTACCTTTCAGAATTTGATTCAGCCACAAAAAGGCACATAAAAGCACAAAGTCATTTTTGTGCCTTTTGTGCCTTTTTGCGGCCTATTTCGGGGCCATCTCTTTTAGACGCCGGCTCAGTCCGTTTTTAACTTTCCAGTACGCTTCCGCAATGGGTTTAGGCACGCCTTTGCCGCTGGTCCATGATGACTCGAGCTCGTTTTTCCATTTATCCAGCATTTGCTGGTCCAACTGAAGGATGCCTTCGCGCGTGACACCGGGCGGAGGCGGGACGAAGGCTGCCATCTTCTCGTAAACGCGAACTCGATCGTCGCCGTTCACGCGCGCCAGCAAGTGCCACAGCGTGAGTGTGTCTTTTGAACGTGCCTGGTCCAATAGTGCGGTAAGCGCGCTCGCATCGTGTTCGAAGTCGATCTTCCTGAGTGCTTCGCGAAAAACTGTGGGCGCGTCTTCGTAGTAAGGTGTGCCGGGACCGATTCCGGGACGCGTTTCACAGGCCGCTCCCGCCGGAACGATCGATTCGCGATCTTTTAGCTCCAACGCCACCCAACCTGAAGTCACGCGCAAGAGACTGCCACCGTGATCGTCAACTTCGAGTGTGTAAGCACAGCCAAGATCCGCGGCGACTGCCGAAGGAGTATCGACGAAGAAGAGCCGCGGCGGCGCCCAGATGTGCGCGCTCATCTTGCCTCGTGCGAGCTCGAGACGATGCTCGGTGGGCTCTGTTTGTAACAACCTCACGCGCGTGTTCTCGTCGATATCAACGTTGCCGATCGAACCGACTGCGATCTGCGCGCGCGAGCTTCCGTCTGTCTCCAGCCACTCACCTACTCCGAGCTGCCCGTTGTTTGCGATTTGTTCGGAGCCGATCCGGGGGGCGCCGCCGAGTCGCGTCACATGCCAGGAAGGTTTTCCCGAAGCGATTTGAGGCGTGCGGGAGTTGTAAACCAAAAACGCCGTGAGACCTGATAAGAACAGCAGCACTACCGCCGCGGCGGCTTTGAGTTGCCAGGGCAAAGAGACGGAATTGACGACCGTATTACTCGCAGGCGTTTGTTGCGCGAGTAATGGCTCGAGGTCACGCCAAAGATAATCGGGCGCTGAAAGCTGCGGCAGTCGTTCGGCGAGTTTAACTCCTAACTTAACTTCTTCGAATTTAGCGCGACACTTCGCGCACGAAATAATGTGCTCCGCAAACCGCTTCGACTCTTCGTTCGACAGTTCTCCATGACAATAAGTTGAAATATCTTTTGTTACGTGCGTAGAAAACATTTACTTACTCACTCCACACTGCCGGATTGTTCAAATGCGCCAATCGCTTCGCTAGCTGGCTGTGGCCGCGATTGAGACGCGAAGCGACCGTGCCCTTCGAACAACCCATCACCGTTGCGATCTCTTCGTATGACAGTCCCTCGATGTACTTCAACAAGATCGGCAAACGAAACTTCGGCTTTAGCTCGCCGATGGCCGCTTGCACTGCTTCAGCAACTTCGAGCCGCGCGTACTGCTTCTCCTGAGGCTTCCTTTCGCCGGCCTTTTTCATGGCCACAGTCTCTCCCCACGGCAGCAATCTCCGGCGGCGTCGCCTTTCGTCCAGACACGCATTGACGACGAGGCGGTAAAGCCAGGTGGTAAACTCCGACTCACCTCGAAACTGTTGAATAGCGGTGAACAACTTCAGAAATACCTGTTGCGTGATGTCGTCCGCCAACGCTCTATCGCCGCCGCTGGAATAAACAGCAATGGAGAACACCTTGTCTTTGTACGTCTCGAAGAGAAGCTGGAAGGCAGCGCGGTCGCCCTGCCGGCAGGCTTCAATGATCCGTCCGTCGATAAGCTGTTCAGCCACCATCATCGGTAGGTTAGACGAACTTCTGAGAGGATCTCTTCCAGAAAAATATTAAGCCGCAGATTTGCACAGATAAACGCTGATCAGCGTTCATTTGCGCAAATCTGCGGCTTAAACTTTTATATCGACTTAGCGCGTGACGTGGACGAGCATTTCCGTGCCCGACTCGATCTTCAATTCCTTGCTGCCCTTGACTGCGAGAGAGCCTGCGCCACCGGCGCCACCCACGATCAATCCAATCGCGGCGCCCTTCCCGCCGCCGGCGATGCCGCCCACGATCGCGCCGACTGTCGCGCCAATGCCTGCGCGTTTGACCGTTTGCTTGGTCCTGCTCCCGGATTCGACTCCGCCTTCGTTATCCGCCTTTCCGGAATCGTCACCATAAACTCTCGTCACATAGCCATGAAGCACACCCCTTCGCCCATCGCGCAGCTCGATAGAATCAAAAGCCAGGTTCATGCTGGTCCGGCCTTTGATCTTGCCTGACTTCTGAATTGAGCTGACGTGCCCGGAAAGCCGGGCTTCGTCGAAGCGGCTCGGGTCGATCACCGTCGCGGTAAAACGATCGCCGACGCGCGACTCCTTAGTCGATAAAGTATCGTTGATTCGTACTTTTAGATCGGTACCAGCCGGCACGAGTGGGACCGTTCTTCTCGTCGTGGTCGTTCGCCTTTTAGCCGTTGGTCTCGTCTGTGCAAAACTGATCGTAGTCAATCCTAAAACTACACTTAAAACCAGAATTGTCCGCAAAAAATATTTCATTTTTCTTTCCTCCAAATCCCAACAACTGTTTTACCGGAGCGCGGCTCGCTCAGCAGCAACGCCAATCGGGGGAACTTCTTCACCTTCGAAATGCCGTTGGCGATGAACGCTGCCGTCGGATTCGAATATGTAAGCCGAGGGGGCTTCACGCATGATTATGTCTTGTAGACGCATGAGACCATAGAGGAGAGCTTCGGGGCGCGGGGGGCAACCGGGAATGTAAACATCGACAGGGATGCAGCGATCGACGCCTTGCATCGTGGAGTAGGAATCGAATGGTCCACCGGTGGAGGCGCACGCGCCCATCGCGATGGCCCACTTGGGCTCGGGCATCTGATCGTAAACTCGACGCACTACCGGACCCATCTTCAGCGTAACAGTGCCGGCGATGATGATCAGATCGCTTTGACGTGGGCTGGGACGAAAGACGCCGGCGCCGAAACGATCGATATCGAATCGACCTGCGCCCGTGGCAATCATCTCGATGGCGCAACAAGCCAGTCCGAAGGTCATGGGCCAAAGCGCCGACTTGCGTGCCCAGTTAACCACCGGCGCGGCGATGTCGACCGTCTTCGCGCCCACGGTGCGTCGAATCGAGTTCATGATCGAATCGACAGTGGTTAAAACAAATCCTTCTTCGTGTTCAGCCATCGGTTACGCCCACTCCAACGCGCCCTTGCGCCACGCGTAGTAATACCCAACTATCAGGATGCCAATAAACACAAACATCTCGAGCAGCGCAAACTTCGTAAACGAGAAATCGTCGCCCATGAAGATTATCGCCCAGGGCAACAGAAAAATCGTTTCCACGTCAAATATCAGAAACAACATCGCGACAATGTAATAACGCACGGTAAA
>DATENQ010000181.1:0-2567 GCA_035275005.1 Pyrinomonadaceae bacterium
CTTGTTCTGAGGTGTTCTTATCAGAGCCATAATTGAATTGGGCAAGTTAGCTAGAACAAGTCAGGAAGAGGGCTTGTTCTGAGGTGTTCTTATCAGAGCCAAAATTGAATTGGGCAAGTTAGCTAGAACAAGTCAGGAAGAGGGGCTTGCCCCCGCCTCTAATGGAATGAGCAATATTCACTGTGCAGAGGTTGTTGTAATTGGAGGCGGCGTCATTGGTTTAGCTATTGCGCGCGCGCTGGCGAGGCGTGGTGTGCGCGATGTTTGTTTGATTGAACGCGGCGGGCTGGGGGCTGAGGCGTCAGCGGCGGCTGGCGGCATGCTGTTGCCGCAGGTTGAAGCCGATGGTCACGACGACTTTTTCGCACTCGCGTGTCGCAGTCGCGACCTTTACCCATTTCTCGCTGCCGAGCTCCGCGATGAGACTGGCGTCGATATCGAACTCGACACCACCGGCACACTCTATCTCGCACTCAACGAACACGACTACGAAGAGATCGAGCAGCGATACCACTGGCAAACTCGCGCCGGGCTAGCAGTCGAATTACTAACCTCTGCGGCCGCACGCGAGTTGGAATCCTGCATCTCCGAATCAACCTTCGGCGCGCTACTTTTTCCCGACGACATTCAAGTCGAGAATCGACGTCTCATCACTGCACTCGCAAACAGTGTCAACGCGCGCGGCGTGAAGACATTCACTGAAACAACAGTCGAAGCACTCCGAATCGAAGGCGATCGAGTAACAGGTGTGCAGACGAGCCGCGGAGATATTAGTTGCCGAACAGTGGTTATTGCCGCGGGAACGTGGTCGAGTTTCCTGTTGCCATCAGCGCCGATTATTAAACCCGTGCGCGGGCAGATGGTGTGTCTCGAGTCGAAACCTCAGCTAACGCGCCACGTGATCTTCAGCCCGCGCGGTTATCTCGTGCCGCGCCAGGACGGACGTCTGCTTGCCGGTTCCACAAGCGAAAACGCCGGTTTCGCAAAGCGCGTCACGGCCGGTGGAATCGCGTCGATCTTGCGCCACGCGCTGGAGATCTCGCCTGCTGTGGCTAACCTGCCAATCGTCGACGCCTGGGCTGGTTTGCGGCCGCGAGCCGCTGACGGTTTGCCTGTCCTCGGGCCTTGTGGTGAAATTGACGGGCTCTTTTATGCAACGGGGCATTACCGAAACGGAATCCTACTTGCGCCCTTAACGGCCGAATTGATTTCCGAAGCAATCGTTGCGGGGAAAACCTCGCCGTTGCTGGCTCCTTTTAGTCCCGATCGATTTAGCTCTCAAACTGTATTGTCTATTTAAAATGACTTCCGCCATTTTGCCCGTAGTTCTGATTTTGCTGGTGACTGTGTCGACGTTTGCCCAGGGACTCGCGCCCAGTAGCCCGGATTTGAAACCTGATAACCGCCCGGCGCAGGAGCTTTACGAAGACGCAAACGGTTATCTCGGCCGCAAGTATCAGGAGTTCAACAAACAAAAGCTGCCGTACGATCCGAGGCTCGAAGCGCAAACAAAGAAAGAGCAGAAGGAACTGGCGCTCAAGAACGCCGCGATTCTGCAAGCGCGTTCACGCCTGGCCGACGAAGACGTCTACTATCTCGGCCTGCTGCAACATCTCGCCGGCGACGGCGAGGCGTCACTTGCTGCGATGCGGCTCTTTTTAAAGAAAGATCCTGACGGTCAGAAAGCACAAACGGCGCGCAACGTCGTGGTGCTCTACTCGGTCAAAAAAGATCTGATTCCCGATGCAAACGCTGCGGTCGAGGCGTATGCGCGACATCAGCCACAGAACGCCGACGATCGTTATCGCATGGAGTTGCTGATCACGGATGCGTACATGCGCGCGCAAGACTACGCGTCGATGACCGCGCACGCGAAGCAGATGTGGGAAGCATCGAAGCGTTACATCGAAACGAACAAAGACCAGGTGTTCCGGCGCGATGAGATGTTGTTGAAGTCGGCCGTGCTTTTGTCAGACGCGTATTTGAAGTCGAATCAGAAAGACCTCGCGCTCGCGGCTGTCACAGAGCTGCGACGCCTCGCGATCAAATTGCCTTCGGCAAAGCTTTACAGAGACGCGACAGTGCGCGTAGCGCGGCTCGATCCCAAGTTGGATCTGGAGCAACTGTTCGACGCGAATCTGGTGTCGTCAAACACAGCGCTGCCTGAACTCATCGCGAATGAGTGGATCGAACAAGCTCCGGTGAAGCTGCCGGATTTGCGCGGGAATGTGGTGTTACTGGATTTCTGGGCGCCGTGGTGTGGTCCATGCCGTTACACGCTGCCAAACCTGGCGCGCTGGCAGGCCAAATTCAAGAGCAAAGGACTCGTGATTCTGGGCGTGACGAAGTACTATGGACACGCTGAGCAGAAGCCGGTGACGCCGAAAGAAGAGCTCGACTACCTGCGAGCTTTTCGGAAACGTAATGGGCTGCCGTATGGTTTTGTAGTCACCGACGGAGACCAAAACGAATTCAACTACGGTGTGTTTTCGATTCCGACTTCATATCTGATCGATCGCAAGGGCGTGGTGCGATACATCTCGTTCGGCGCCAGCGAAGAAGAGATT